>NZ_JBPQTW010000010.1:0-75128 GCF_051386535.1 Streptomyces sp. URMC 127 | reverse complement strand
CCGCGGCGGCGGGTTCAAGGACGCGCGGCGTCCTTGACCTGAGTAGGCGCCGGTGAAGGGGCGCGCCCCTTCGTTTCCGCCGCGACGGCGCTCAGCTGCCACGGCGCGGCCCGGCGGTGCCGGACCGGCATGAGCCGCCCGTCAGCCCCTTACAGGGACGCGATCACCCGGTCGGCCAGCACGTAGATCTTCTCCGGACCGCAGCCGAAGGTCAGCGCGTACGCGCCGGAGACGCCGGAGCCGCCCAGCAGGACCGGTTCCTCGCCGGCCCGCAGGGCGTCCGCGAGGCGCTCGGCGGTCTCGCGGTGGCCGGGGGTCATGCAGACGGTGGTGCCGTCGGCGAAGACGTAGACGTCGAGCGTGCCGAGCGGGCCGGGCCGCACCTCGGCCAGCGGGACGCGGGCCTGCGCGAGCTCGGTGAGGCGCTCCACGGTGGACTCGTGGTCGCCGGTGCGGGTCGCGGGGGAGAAGTCGGGGTGCGAGGGGTGGCGGCGGCGCGCGGCGGCCAGCTCGGGGGAGTCCGCGGCCTCGGCCTCGGCCGCGGCGGCCTCGGAGTACTCGGCCAGCTCCGCGAGGCCGGTGAGCTCGCCGAGCTCGGTGAGCTCCGCCAGTTCGGCCGTCGGCTCCAGGCCCACGAGGTCGGCCTGGCGGGGCAGGTAGAGGCCGCCGTAGGGTCCCTCGGCGAAGTCGTCGCCGAGGCCGGGCAGGCCGCCCAGCAGCGAGGGGGAGTCGCCGGCTCCGCCGAGGTCGCGGGCCTCCTGGGCGGCCCAGAACGCACGGGCCTCGGCGAGCTCGCGCTCGCGCTCCTCGGCGAGGGCGTCCGCGACGGCCGCCCGTATCTCCGAGAGCTCGGCGGCGGGGGCGGTGCGCGCCGCCGGCACGGCGGCCTGCGCGGTGCGCTCGGCAGCCGCGGCCGTGGCGGCCGCGAGCTCGGCGCTCAGGGCGGTGATCTGACGGCGCAGGCCGCGAGTGGCGTGCAGGGCGGCGGCGCCCGCGGCCGTCGCGGTGGCCGCGGCCAGCAGCAGGGCAAGGGACATGGCGCTCACTGACGTACTCCCGGTTGCTATGGATCCCCCAGATTCCTACCTCAGCTTGAGGCCGTCTTTCCGGTGACCCCAGTGCAAAACGTCATGAAGCGGGCGGGACCTACGTCCCGGACGTTGTCCCTTCAACATCTCTGACCTGCGGAAACGAATCGCCCCCGGGACGTTGGTCACATCCTGGGGGCGATTCGGTCACGGTTGGGGCAGGGGCTCGTGAGGCCGTTCGGCGTCAGCTCAGGCGTCCGCCGCGGCCCGGCTCACTCGGCCCGGCTCCGCGCTCAGCTCAGCCGCTCGATGATCATCGCCATGCCCTGGCCGCCGCCCACGCACATCGTCTCCAGGCCGAACTGCTTGTCGTGCCACTGCAGCGAGTTGATGAGCGTGCCGGTGATGCGGGCGCCCGTCATGCCGAAGGGGTGGCCGACGGCGATGGCGCCGCCGTTGACGTTCAGGCGGTCGATGTCGATGCCGAGGGCCTGGTAGGCCGGGATGACCTGGGCCGCGAACGCCTCGTTGATCTCGACCAGGTCGATGTCGCCGATGCTCATGCCGGCGCGCTTCAGCGCCTGCTTGCTCGCCTCGACCGGGCCGAAGCCCATGATCTCGGGGGAGAGGGCGGAGACGCCGGTCGACACGATCCGGGCCAGCGGGGTCAGGCCCAGCTCGCGCGCCTTCGTGTCCGACATGATGACCAGGGCGGCGGCGCCGTCGTTGAGCGGGCAGCAGTTGCCCGGGGTGACCCGGCCGTCCGCGCGGAACGAGGGCTTCAGGCCCGCCACGCCCTCCATGGTGACGCCCGCGCGCGGGCCGTCGTCCTTGCTGACGACCGTGCCGTCGGGGGTGGTGACGGGGGTGATCTCGCGCTCCCAGAAGCCGGCCTTGATGGCCGCCTCGGCGAGGTTCTGCGAGCGGACGCCGAACTCGTCCATCTCCTCGCGCGAGACGCCCTTCAGCCGGGCCAGGTTCTCGGCGGTCTGGCCCATCGCGATGTACGCGTCCGGGACCAGGCCGTCCTCGCGCGGGTCGTGCCACTCGTCGCTGCCCTGCTCGGCGCGGGCGGCGGTGCGGGCCTCGGCCTCGGCGAAGAACGGGTTGTGGCTGCCGGGCATGCCGTCCGAGGAGCCGTTGACGGTGCGGGAGACCGTCTCCACGCCGGCGGAGATGAAGACGTCGCCCTCGCCCGCCTTGATGGCGTGCATCGCCATCCGGGACGTCTGCAGGGAGGAGGAGCAGTAGCGGGTGATCGTGCAGCCGGGGAGGTGGTCCATGCCCATCTGCACGGCCACGATCCGGCCGAGGTTGTGGCCCTGCTCGCCGCCGGGCAGGCCGCAGCCGAGCATCAGGTCGTCGATGTCGCGCGGGTCGAGCCCGGGGACCTTGTCGAGCGCGGCCTTGATGATCGTCGCGGTCAGGTCGTCGGCGCGCATCTCCTTCAGCGAGCCCTTGAAGGCGCGACCGATGGGGGAACGGGCGGTTGAGACGATCACGGCTTCGGGCATCACGGCTCCATGACGTGAGAAAAGCAGGACTGGGTGGAAGTTACCCGCCCGTAGGGCTTTGGGTCACCGCTTGCTCACTGTGAGAGCGCTCACGGGCGCGGGCGTTGTTCCCGGCGGACCCCGCGCCCAGGCCAAGGGGGCGCAGCCCCTTCGTATCCCCGCGCCCGCCGCGAGGCGCCCCGCCTAGGACCCCCGCGCCGCCCGCGACCACACGTGGTGCGGGGTCGGCTCCGTGTGCGCGGGGAGGCGGCGCCGCTTGCGGTGTTTGAGGAGGGCCCAGCGGCCCCGGGCCGCCGTGACCTCCGTGCCGGCCTCGGCCGCGGCCTCCGCCGCCGCCCGGGCCACCGGCAGGATCCCCTCGCGCCGGGCCGCGTCCGGCCGCTCCTCGTCCTCGGGCCAGAGGCCCAGCGCCGCGCACAGCGTCGGCAGGACGGCCATCGCGGCGGTGGCGTACCCCTCCGCGGAGGGGTGGAAGTTGTCGGGTCCGAACAGCTCCCGGGGGTTCGCCGCGAACTCCGGGCCGAGCAGGTCGCCCAGCGACACCGTGCGCCCGCCCGCCTCGATCACCGCTATCGTCTGCGCCGCGGCGAGCTGCCGGCTCAGCCGCCGGGCGACCCACCGCAGGGGCTGGTAGACCGGCTCGATCGTGCCGAGGTCGGGGCACGTGCCCACCACGACCTCGCTGCCCGCCTCCCGCAGCCGCCGCACCGCGTCCGACAGCAGCCGTACGGAGCGCGCCGCCGGCATCCCGTGCGTGACGTCGTTCGCGCCGATCATGATCACGCAGACGTCGGGCACCCGCTCCGTCTCGTCGAGCAGCAGCGTCACCTGCCGGTCGAGGTCGTGCGAGCGCGCGCCGGACAGGGCGACGTTGCGCAGCTCCACGGGCCGCTCGGCGACCGCCGCGAGGCCGGAGGCGAGCAGCGCCCCCGGCGTCTGGCGGGGGCGGTGCACGCCCTGGCCGGCGGCGGTGGAGTCGCCGAGCAGGCCGAGCAGCAGCGGCTCCCGCCCGAGCCGGTGCACGAACGCCGAGCCGTAGCGGCCGTCCGCGTGCGGCGGGGTGCCGCCCGCGCCGCCGACCACGCGCCGGGCCAGCCGCACCTCGGTGAGCAGGACGCCCGCCGCCGTGGCGCCGAGCAGGCCGATCCCGCCGCCCCCGTAGGCCGCGGCCGCGGCGATCCGCCGGGCGACCCGCGCCCGCGACGTCGTGATGGGTGACATGGGCGGGACCTCCTCCGCGGCACCGGTCACCGGCTTCACAGCACGGCCGCCGGGGCCGTGTGCACGGTTTTACAAACACTTCATAAAAACACCGCACCCTTGGGAGAGCGCGCTATGACCAGGTTGCCCCGGGAGCCCGCTTCTGCAACGCGCCGTTGGAGCGGCCGGATGCGTTCTAGGCTGGCCGTATGGGTACGCGAGACCGCTAGTGCCCCCGACCGCGGAGATCACCGTGCAGTATCACGATTCGATGATTGAGCTCGTTGGCAACACCCCGCTCGTGAAGCTCAACAGCGTGACCGAAGGCATCAAGGCCACCGTTCTTGCCAAGGTCGAGTACTTCAACCCGGGCGGTTCCGTGAAGGACCGGATCGCCCTGCGCATGATCGAGGCTGCTGAGAAGTCCGGCGAGCTCAAGCCGGGCGGCACCATCGTGGAGCCGACCTCCGGCAACACCGGTGTCGGCCTTGCGATCGTGGCCCAGCAGAAGGGTTACAAGTGCATCTTCGTCTGCCCGGACAAGGTCTCCACTGACAAGATCAACGTGCTGCGGGCGTACGGGGCGGAGGTCGTGGTCTGCCCGACCGCGGTCGACCCGGAGCACCCGGACTCGTACTACAACGTCTCCGACCGGCTCGTGCGCGAGACGCCCAACGCCTGGAAGCCCGACCAGTACAGCAACCCCAACAACCCCCTGTCGCACTACTACTCCACCGGCCCGGAGATCTGGGAGCAGACGGAGGGGAAGATCACCCACTTCGTGGCGGGCGTGGGCACCGGCGGCACGATCAGCGGCACCGGGCGCTACCTGAAGGAGGTCAGCGACGGCCGCGTCAAGGTCATCGGCTCCGACCCGGAGGGCTCGGTCTACAGCGGCGGTTCCGGCCGTCCGTACCTGATCGAGGGCGTCGGCGAGGACTTCTGGCCCAGCGCCTACGACGGCACCGTCACGGACGAGATCATCGCGGTCTCCGACAAGGACGCCTTCCAGATGACGCGCCGCCTCGCCAAGGAGGAGGGCCTGCTGGTCGGCGGCTCCTGCGGCATGGCGGTCGTCAGCGCCCTGCGCGCCGCCGAGAACCTCGGCCCGGACGACGTCGTGGTCGTCCTGCTGCCCGACAGCGGCCGCGGCTACCTGAGCAAGATCTTCAACGACGAGTGGATGGCCGACTACGGCTTCCTGGAGGAGGCCGGCGACGCCGCCCGCGTGGGCGACGTGCTGCGCCGCAAGGACGGCGGCCTGCCCTCCCTGGTGCACATGCACCCGGAGGAGACGGTCGGCGAGGCCATCGAGGTGCTCCGCGAGTACGGCGTCTCGCAGATGCCCATCGTCAAGCCGGGCGCGGGGCACCCCGATGTGATGGCCGCCGAGGTCATCGGCTCGGTCGTGGAGCGCGAGCTGCTGGACGCCCTGTTCGCCCAGCGCGCCTCCCTCTCCGACCCGCTGGAGAAGCACATGTCCGCGCCGCTGCCGCAGGTCGGCTCCGGCGAGCCCGTCGCGGACCTGATGGCCGTCCTGGGCGAGGCGGACGCGGCGATCGTGCTCGTCGAGGGCAAGCCCACCGGTGTGGTGAGCCGTCAGGACCTGCTGGCCTTCCTCGCGGAGAGCTCCGGCAAGGCCAACAACGGCGCCAAGTAGCACTCCTCGGGTCCATGCCGTAGCACTCCCCGGGGCCGCGCCGTCCGGCCGCCGTGTGAACGGCGCGCGGACGGACGGCCCGTCAAAGGTACGTATGCGTCACGCGCCCGCAGCACCGGCTTAACAACGGTCCTGCATAGTGGAGGTGCCGGCAGGGGCCCGCCCCCGGCCGGCACCCGAGCGGCGGCAGGACTTCCGGAGCGGCTCCCGGACTCCGCGGCCGTCCGGACGCGGCTCACCGGCCCTGACCCGGCCCGTGTCCTCGCGTTCACTCCCATGAGCCGTCGTCCCGCTTGGTGCGCCGGTGCTGCTGCCAGGGGAACACCCCCGCCACGTTCAGGGCGTTGACGCCCACGATCCCCGCCCAGCTGACGAGCAGGCCGGGCAGGTGGGCGTTCACCACGGCGATCGCGGACAGCGGGACGGCCAGCACGAGCGACACCAGGGCGAAGCCGAAGCGCTCGCCGAAGCTCCCCGTGTCCGGGTGTCCGCCGGTGTGCGGCCGCCCCCCGCGGGCGACGGCCATCTGCGTCTCCGCCGCCTGCCGGCGCATCCGCCGGTCGATCGCGGCGTCCAGTTTCTGATCGACCTTCTCCAGGAAGGCGTCGACCAGTTCGGCCTCGTACTCCGGGCCCAGTTCCTTCCGGGTCTCCAGGGTCGCGGCGAGATCCTTCTTCAGCTCGTGGTCGCGGGCCATCATGCTCAGGACGATACGGTCGGCAGGGCCCCGCGTCGCTGGGGCCAGCCCCCGTATCCGCCGTAGGGACAGCCCCGCCGCAGTGCCGGGGCGCCGCTGGAAGGAGCAGTCCGTGCCCGGACCCGGAGCCACCGAAGCCCTGCTGACGCACCTCGTCCCCGGAGCGGGCGAGGACCGGCCGGACGCCCTGAGCGTCGCCGGGCGGGCCTGCTCCCGCGAGCAACTGCTGGGCGCCGCCGCCGCGGTGGCGCACCGCATCGCGGGCGCCCCGGCCGTCGCCGTCCACGCCGACGCCTCCCTGGAGACCGTCGCGGCCGTCACCGGCGGGCTCCTCGCCGGGGTGCCGGTGGTGCCCCTGCCGCCGGACGCGGGGCCCGCCGAGCGCGGCCACATCCTGCGCGACTCCGGGGCCGCCCTGGTGCTCGGCGGCGCCGGCGGGCTGTCCGCGGACACGCTGCCCGCGGACAAGCTGCCCGTGAACACGCTGCTCGTGGACATGGGCGAGCGGGGCGACTGGTCCGGCGCGGAGCCCGCCGCGGACAGCACCGCCCTGATCCTCTACACGTCCGGCACGACCGGCGCCCCCAAGGGCGCGCTGATCCCGCGCGGCGCGGTCGCCGCGGGCCTCGACGGGCTCGCCGAGGCGTGGGAGTGGACCGCCGAGGACACCCTGGTGCACGGGCTGCCGCTGTTCCACGTCCACGGCCTCGTCCTGGGCGTCCTGGGGGCGCTGCGCACCGGCTGCCGGCTCGTGCACACCGGGCGGCCCGTGCCGCAGGCGTACGCGGCGGCGGGCGGCAGCCTGTACTTCGGGGTGCCGACGGTCTGGTCCCGGGTGGTGCGCGAGCCCTCGGCGGCCCGCGAGCTGGCCGGGGCCCGGCTGCTGGTGTCGGGCAGCGCCGCCCTGCCCGCGCCCGTCTTCCGTGACCTGGAGGCGCTCACCGGGCAGCGGCCCGTCGAGCGCTACGGCATGACCGAGACGCTGATCACCGTCTCCGCGCGGGCCGGCGGCGAGCGCCGGCCGGGCGCCGTGGGCACCCCGCTGCGGGGCGTCCGCACGCGCCTCGTGGCGGCGGAGGGCGGCATCGGCGAGCTGGAGGTCTGCGGGCCGACGCTCTTCAGCGGCTACCTGGGCCGCCCGGAGGCCACGGCGGCCGCGCACACGGCCGACGGCTGGTTCCGTACGGGCGACATCGCGGCGATCGACGAGGACGGCACGCACCGCATCGTGGGCCGCGCCTCCACCGACCTGATCAAGTCCGGCGGCTACCGGGTGGGGGCGGGCGAGGTGGAGAACGCCCTCCTGGACCACCCGGCCGTGCGCGAGGCCGCCGTCGTCGGCGTCCCGCACGACGACCTCGGCCAGGAGATCGTCGCCTACGTGGTGGCCGACGGCGCGACGGAGAAGCAGCTGGTCGACTTCGTGGCGGGGCACCTCTCCGTGCACAAGCGGCCGCGCCGGATCCGCTTCCTGGACGCCCTGCCGCGCAACGCCATGGGCAAACCGCAGAAGAAACTCCTGCCTCCGATGTGACGCAAGGGGCTCCGGGGACCTCCACCGCCCTGCATAATTTCATGCAGGGCCGGTGCGGATGAATGAACGCTGTCGATGCCCGGCGAAGACCGCCAACGAAGCACGATTGCCGACGACCATGGAGGGCCCGATGAGCGACACCGGCGGCGAACCGGAAGCCACCGCACGGCTGCAGAAGCTCTTCGAGGGACACCGGCTGACGCCCACCCAGCGCCGCATCGCCCACTGCATGGTGCGCCGCGCCGCCGACGCGCCCTTCCTCTCCAGCGTCGAGCTCGCCGAGCTCGCCGGCGTCAGCCAGCCCTCCGTCACCCGCTTCGCCGTCGCCCTCGGCTTCGACGGCTACCCGGCGCTCCGCCGGCACCTGCGCGACGTCGTGCCCGCGGCGGACGCACCGGCCGAGAGCGAGAGCGCGTACAACGAGTACCAGCAGGCCGTGCAGGTCGAGATCGACAACCTCCGCCACCTCTCCTCGGTCCTCGCCGACCCCGCCCCCGTCACCCGCGCGGGCCGGCTCCTGGCCACGTCCCGGCCGCTGCTCGTGCTCGGCCTGCGCGCCGCCGGCGCCCAGGCCGCGGGCTTCGCCTACTTCGCCCGCAAGGTCCACCCCGACGTCCGCCTCCTGGACGAGGGCGGCACGCTCCTGACCGACCGCATCGACGCGGCCGTCCGGGCCGGGGCGAGCACCCTGCTGTGCTTCGCCCTGCCCCGCCACCCGCGCGAGGTCGTCGAGGCGCTGGAGTACGCCCAGGGGCAGGGCCTGACCGTCGTCACGGTCGCCGACTCCACGTTCGCCCCGGTGGCCCGGCACAGCGACCTCCTGCTCCCCGCCGCCGTCGGCACGGGCCTGGCCTTCGACACGGCCTGCGCGCCGATGCTGCTCGGGCGCATGCTGCTGGAGGCCATGTGCGACGCCCTGCCGGACGCACAGGCCCGCCTGGAGGAGTTCGACGCCAAGGCGGTCGCGCGGGGGCTGTTCGTGGAGTAGCGGGGCTGTTCGCCGAGCAGGGGGCAGGGGGCAGGGGCGCGCGGCTCAGGCGCCGGCCTTGAGGTGGCGGTCGAAGAACGCCACCACGTACGCGCGCGTGGCCGCCACCGCCCGCTCCGGGCGGAGCGTTCCGATGTTCTGCCGGAGCGCGTCCGGCGTCATGACGCCCTGCCGGACGAGCGCGGGCAGCAGGGACGGCGCGTCGGTGAACGTGCCGTGCCGGGCCCCGGCCAGGGTCGCCCGCCGCTGCTCGCCGCGCGAGTGCTCCAGGAAGGACGTCCACGAGGCGGTGTTGTCGTCCGCGCCCGGCCCGTCCGACCCGAGCAGCAGGAACGGCCGGTCCACGCCCTCGCGCGCCACGGTGCTCAGCCTGCTGCCCGTGCCGTCGGGCAGGGGGAAGTCCATCTGCCCGTCCATGTTGACCCCCGCCTTGAGGCGGCGGTCGTCGTGCAGCGCCTGCGCCGCCGTGAAGCCGCCCGCGGACTGCCCGGCCATGCCCACGCGCCGCAGGTCCATGGCGTCCCCCAGACCGTGCGGCAGGCCGCGCCGCCACCGCTCCGAGCCGAGGGTGTCGAGGACGAACCGGGTGTCGTCCACCCGCGCCCGCATCGCCTTGCGGAGGGCCGCGTCGACTTCGGGTGCGGGCGCGCCGGCGAGGGCGGGCAGCTCCGACTCCGCCAGGCGGCCGCCGGGGAGCAGCACCTCCGAGGAGTCGTACGTGTGGTCGACGGTGACGACCATGTAGCCCCGCGAGGCCAGCTCTTCCACCAGGGTCGTGTTCCACGTCCGCGGGTCGCCCAGACCGGAGGAGTACAGCACGACCGGCAGGGTGCGGGCGGTGCGTGCCACGGGGACGTCCACGCGCGCGTGCGTACGCGTGGAGGCCCAGTCGGCGGCGTCCGGCCGGACGCCGTAGTTGAAGCTCCCCGCCCCGCGGGCCGAGCCGAAGTGCGCTGCGGAAGCCGGGTCCATGTGGGGCGCGAAGGGTGAAGCGGCGCCGCGGTCCTTGCGGTCCGCCGGGTAGAACAGGCTGACCATGACCTCGCGCCTGCCCTGCTCCGGCTTCCACGGGTCCGCCCGGGACGTGTCCACCAGGTGACGGGTGACCGTGCCGACGGCGTACGGGCCGGTGGGCGCGGGCAGGGCAGCGCCTGCGGCTGCGGGTACGGCGGTGGCCGGGGCGGCCGCCGCCCGGGCCTGCTGCGCCGGTACGAGTGCGCTCAGCACCCCGGTCAGGGCCAGCGCCCCCGCCGCGACGACGGCCCGCCGCCTGAGCCTGCCGTCCCCTCGCTCCGTGACCCGCATGTCCGGCTCCTCCCCCACTCGTCCCCGCGCGTTCCTGCTCGTCCCTGCTCGCCGCCGTGCGGCTTCCGGGTTCTCCCCGGCGGGACGACCATAGGGACCACACAAGTGCGCACACGTCATACGGAGGAGCCAAGTCCGGGCTGATACCGGGGTATGACCCCTGTGGGGTACACCTCGCGGGATTCTCAGCTCGTACTCAGATTCGTTGGCTAACCTGCCGCCTGAGAGTCGGGATCGAGGGGATTTCAGAGGGAAAGGCGGGTTTCGACGTGGGGCGCGGTTCGTATGCGCTGGCGCGGGTGGCGGTGATCGTCAGGGCGCCGGCGGGCTGGCTGGCGTGGGCGGGGCTGCTCAGCGCGGGCGTCGGCGTCCTGGTGCCCGGGCTCACCGGGCGGCGGATCGGCGTGCTCGCCGGGGCGGCACTGTTCCTGATCGCCGCCGGGGCGGTCTTCGCGGCCCGCCGCCGGCGGTACGAGGCGCTGGCGCGCGGCGCGTCGCGCGCGGGCCGCTCCGTCTTCCTCCAGGACCGCGCCGTGACCCTGCGGAACTGGCGGCGGGCCCGCCGCTGGTGGCTGCTCGCCGCCTTCCTCGCCGCCGTGGGCTCGTCCTTCGCGGTGCCGGCCGCGGGCGGCATGGCCCTCGCCGGGGCGGGCGCGGGCCTGTGGGCCAAGGCCCTGTGGCTGGGCGGGCTGGAGCGCCGCGCCGGTTCGCTGCTGTGGGTGCGTACGGAGTGGGCGCAGGCGTCCCCCGCCGCCAAGCCCGTGCGCGGCTATCTGTCCACCGGCCTTGCCGCGGGCGACGCCGCGCCGGGAGGCGGCCGGCGCCGCGCCGGGCGCGTGCCGGCCGGGACGGCGGTCAGCGGGGCGTAGAGAGGCGGGAAGGGGCAGGGGGCCCGGCTGTCGAAGGCACGGGCCCGGTTCAGCCGAGCGCGGCCAGGTCCGCCGCGTGGGCGCCGCCGCTCTCTGCGACGAGCTCACTGAGTGTCTGCGGGGCCCTGACGGTCGCGAAGCGCACGCCGTCACCCGCCTCTTCCGCGAACGCGTACCCGTAAACCCCCGGGCGCGGCAGAGCGTTGTACGCGAAGTGGTTCGAGAAGTAGTACGCGCCGGTGTCGAGCAGGGCCACGTGGTCGCCCGGCTCCAGCAGCGGCAGCGGTCTGCCCACCGCGACCACGTCGCCCGCGAAGCAGCACGGGCCCGCGACGTCCTGGTCCACCGGCGGCCCGGCCTTGGGCCGCCCCTGCGCGTCGAAGACGGCCACCCGCAGCGGCCAGGACGCGGGCGCGAACACCGTGCGCGCGGCCACCTGCGCGCCCGCGTGCGTCACCGCGATGCGGCGCCCGCCCGTGGTCTTCGTGTACTCCACGCGGGCCAGTACCAGGCCGCTCTTCGCCAGCAGGGAGCGGCCGAACTCCGTCACCAGCCCGTAGCGCCCGTCGAACAGGCCGGGGGCGGCGTCCGCGAGCAGGCGGGCGTAGGCGCGGAACGTCGGCGTGACGTCGTCCGACGCGAAGTTCACGGGCAGCCCGCCGCCGATGTCCAGCGTGGTCACCTGCCGGTGCCCCACCGCCCGGTTGATCTCCTCCGCCAGTTCGTACGCGGCCCGCACGCCCTGCGCCATCAGCTCCAGGGGGCAGCCCTGGGAGCCCACGTGGGCGTGCAGACGGGTGAGCCACGGGCGCTCGGCGAAGGCGCGGACGAGCCAGGCGCGCGCCCCGTCGTCCCGGAGCGCCACCCCGAACTTCGACGTGTCCGTGGCGGTGCTCAGCGCGTCGATGCTGCCGCCGCCCACCTGAGGGTTGATGCGCACGCCGAGCGGGGAGCGGGGCGGCCCGGCGGCGTCCCGCAGCAGCCCGTCCAGGCGGGCGAGCTCCTCGCGGCTGTCGGCGTTGACCGCGACGCCCAGGGCGAGCGCCTCGCGGAGCTCGGCGGCGGTCTTCGCCGGGGAGTCCAGCACGATCCGTCCGGGGGCGACCCCCGCCGCCCGCGCCAGGGCGAGCTCCCCGGGGCTCGCCACCTCGGCGCCCAGCCCCTCCTCGGCGAGCAGCCGCACCACGGGCACCAGGGAGGCGGCCTTCACGGCGAACGCGTGCAGGGTCGTGCCGGGCGCCGCCCCGGCCTCCTCGAACGCCTCCCGCAGCGCCGCCGCGGCCGACCGGATCCCCCGCACGTCGAGCAGCCCGGCCACGGGCGCCCGGTCGGGCAGCAGCCCCCGCCGGATCGCGGCGCGCACCAGGGCGCCGAGGGACGGACCGCCGCGAGCCGTGGCGCCGGGGGCCGTGTCGCCGCGAGCCGTGTCGCCGGGGGGCATGTCGCTGGTGGACATGCAGCCACTCCACCACACCGGGCACGCCGGACCGCGAAAATCGCATGCGCCGCGGGCGGTTTCCGCACACGATGGCCTCGCGGGGCGGGGACGGGGTGCGAGCCGGAACCGGCCCGGACGCGGGGCGAGCCGGTTGCGCCGAGCGCCCGTCACGACGCACGCAGCTGCGCGGGGACGGCCGGCACACCCGCGCCGCACGACGCCTTCGACCGGCTCATCGGTGCCGGTCGATGGGCGTGCGGACTCACGCGGCGGCGGCCTCGGTGGCAGTGAGCAGCCCGGCCAGCGCCGCCCGCGTCTCCTGCAGCTCCCCGATGCGGGCGTCCAGCCCCTGGAGCTGCTCACGCAGGTGCAGGGCGACGCACGGGTCGAAATCGGCCTCGCCCGCGCCCCGTACGCACGGCAGGACGTCCCGGATCACGCGCGTCGGCAGGCCTGCCGCCAGCAGGACGCGGATGCGGCGGACCGTCTCGGCGGCGTCCTCCCCGTAGCGCCGGTGCCCGCTGGGCAGGCGGCGGGAGTCCAGCAGGCCCTGCTCCTCGTAGTAGCGCAGCAGCCGCACGCTCACTCCGGTCTCGCGCGCCAGATCACCGATCTTCATATGAGCTGCCTCACACGGGGTTGAATCTCACACGGATGTGAGAACTTAGCGTTCCGGTCATGACGAACAGCACGACAGCCCCCGCTTCTTCCCCCGTCACCCGCATCGGCGGCGACCTGCCCGTCACCCGCATCGCCTACGGCGCGATGCGGCTGGCCGAGACCCCCGCCGGGCTCACCGACCCGATGCAGGCACTCATCTGGCGCGCGCCCGAGGACCGCGCCGGCGCCGTCGCGCTGCTGCGGCGCGCGGTCGAGCTCGGCGTCGACCTCATCGACACGGCCGACGCCTACTCGCTCGGCGAGAGCGAGGAGCTCATCGCCGAGGCCCTCCACCCCTACGACGGCGTCACGGTCGCCACCAAGGTCGGCGTCGTACGGCCGAGCCCCGGCGAGTGGGTGACGCACGGTCACCCCGCCTACCTCCGCCAGCAGGCCGAGCTGGCGCTGCGCCGGCTGCGCGTGGAACGCCTGGACCTGCTCCAGCTGCACCGCATCGATCCCGAGTACCCGCTCGCCGACCAGCTCGGCGCGCTGCGGCAGCTGCAGGACGAGGGCAAGGTGCGGCACATCGGCCTCTCCGAGGTGACCGTTGGCGAGCTGCGGGCGGCACAGGAGATCGCCGCCGTCGCCTCGGTGCAGAACGTGTACAACCTCTCGGAGCGCGGCCACGACGACGTCGTCGACTACGCCGCCGCGCACGGCATCGTCTTCTTCGCCTACTTCCCGGTCGCGGTGGGCGCCCACGCCGCCGAGGGCGGCCCGGTCGCGGAAGTGGCGCGCGAGGTGGGCGCGACGCCCGCGCAGACGGCGCTCGCCTGGCTGCTGCACCGCTCGCCGACGCTCGTCCCGCTCCCCGGCACGCGCTCGCTCGCCCACCTGGAGGAGAACACCGGCGCCCTGGGCGTCCGGCTGACGGAGGCCCAGTACGCCCGGCTGGACGCGATCGGCAAGCAGGGCTGAGCGCGCCGCCGGCAGCCCGCGTCAGGCCTCCCGTACGCCCGCGCGCCAGACCGCCGAGACCAGCGGCACTCCCGGCCGGTAGGCGAGGTGGACGTGCGACGGGGCGTCCAGGAGGGCGAGGTCGGCCCGGGCGCCCGGGGCTATGCGGCCCACGTCCGTGCGGCGCAGCGCCGCCGCGCCGCCGGCCGTCGCGGACCAGACGGCCTCGTCCGGCGTCATCCCCATGTCCCGCACGGCCAGGGCGATGCAGAACGGCATGGAGCTGGTGAACGACGAGCCCGGGTTGCAGTCCGTGGACAGGGCGACCGTCGCCCCCGCGTCCAGGAGGCGCCGCGCGTCCGGCCACTGGGCGCGTGTCGAGAACTCCGCGCCGGGCAGCAGTGTCGCGACGGTCGTGCCGTTCGCCAGGGCGTCCACGTCCGCGTCGGTCAGATGGGTGCAGTGGTCGGCCGATGCCGCGCCGAGCTCCACGGCCAGCTGGACGCCGGGGCCGTAGGACAGCTGGTTGGCGTGCACGCGCGGGGTCAGGCCCCGGGCGGCGCCGGCCGTGAGGATCGTACGGGCCTGGTCGCCGTCGAAGGCGCCCTGCTCGCAGAACACGTCGACCCAGCGGGCGTGCGGGGCGCAGGCGTCGAGCATCGGCCCGGTGACGAGGTCCACGTAGGCGGCCGGGTCGTCCGCGTAGTCGGGGGAGACGATGTGGGCGCCGAGGTAGGTGACCTCGTCGGTGTGGGCCGCGGCGATGCGCAGGGCGCGGGCCTCGTCCTCGACCGTGAGGCCGTAGCCGGACTTGGTCTCCAGGACCGTGGTGCCCTGGCGCAGGGCCTCGCGCACGTAGCGGCGGACGTTGGCGTCCAGCGCCTCGTCGCTCGCGGCGCGCGTGGCGGCGACGGTGGTGCGGATGCCGCCGGCGCTGTAGCTGCGGCCTGACATGCGGGCGTTGAACTCGGCGGTCCGGTCGCCCGCGAAGACCAGGTGGGAGTGGGAGTCGACGAAGCCGGGGAGGGCGGCCCGGCCCCCGGCGTCGACCCGGTTGTCAGTGGCGGGTGCTTTGCTGGACGTGCCGACCCAGACGACGCGGTCGCCGTCGATGACGACCGCCGCGTCCTGGAGCGTGCCGAGGGGGCCTTCGCCGAGGGAGGGGTCGTTCGTGACGAGACTGCTGATGTTGGTGATGACCGTCGTCGCCATGGGCGTGCGGCACTCCTTCGCTGTGTTCGGTGGTGGGGCGGGGCCGCGCCCCGGTCGCGGGCGGCTGCCCGGCGCGCGGTTCCCCGGTCTCCCGCGGTTCCCCGGTCTCCCGTGGTTCCCCGGTCTCCCGCGGTTCCTCAGCCGCGGACGGCCGCGATCGCTTCCGCCAGCGTCGCCGGCACGTGGGCCACGAGCCGGTGCGTCCCGTCCTGCACGATGTGGCGGCCGCCCACGACGGTGTCCCGCACGTCCGCGCCGCTCGCCGCGAATACGGCCGTCTCGGCCGCGAGGGCGGGCGGCTGGCCCACGGTGCGCACGGAGTCCAGCGCGACGGTCGTGAGGTCCGCGAGCGCGCCCGCCTCGATGCGGCCCGCATCGTCCCAGCCGAGGGCGGCGTGCCCGTCGGCGGAGGCGGCGCGCAGCAGCTGGACGGCCGTCCAGTGGCCGCGGGTGCGGGAGTGCAGCCGCTCGTCCATCTCCATCGCGCGCGCCTCTTCGAGCAGGTCGATGACGGCGTGGCTGTCGCTGCCGAGGGAGAGCGGGGAGCCCGCCTGCTGCAGCGCCCGGGCCGGGCCGATGCCGTCGGCCAGGTCCCGCTCGGTGGTCGGGCACATGCACACGCCGGTGCCCGAGCCGCCGAGGAGCCGGATGTCGCCCGGCGTGAGGTGCGTGGCGTGGACGGCCGTGGTGCGCGGGCCGAGCACCCCGTGGTGCGCGAGGAGCGCCGTCGGCGTGAAGCCGTGCGCCTCCACGCAGGCGTCGTTCTCGGCGGTCTGCTCGGACAGGTGCACGTGCAGCGGCGCGTCGCGCTCCTGCGCCCAGGCGGCCACGGTGCCCAGCTGCTCGGCGGGCACCGCCCGCACGGAGTGGATCGCCGCGCCGATCCTGGTGTTGGCGTCGCCCTTGAGGGCGGAGACGCGCTCGGCCCAGTGCTCGGCGTTGCCGTCGCTGAAGCGGCGCTGGTGCTTGTCGGGTTCGGCGCCGAAGCCGGAGGAGAGGTAGCAGGTGTCGAGGAGGGTGATGCGGATGCCGGCCTCGGCGGCGGCCGCGATCAGGGCCTCGCCCATGGCGTTGGGGTTGTCGTAGCGGGCGCCGCCGGCGAGGTGGTGCACGTAGTGGAACTCACCGACGGAGGTGATGCCGGCGAGCGCCATCTCGGCGTAGGCCGCCCGGGCGAGCGCGAAGTAGTTGTCGGGGGTGAGGCGGTCGGCGACGTGGTACATGACCTCGCGCCAGGTCCAGAAGGTGCCCTCGCCCGCCTGGGTGGCTCCACGCAGGGCGCGGTGGAAGGCGTGCGAATGGGCGTTCGCGAGCCCGGGCAGCGTGATCCCCCGGAGGGTCACCGCGCCCACGGGCGGGGCCGCCGTCTCCGGGCGGACGGCCTTGATGCGGCCGTCCGCGCCGGTCTCGATGACCACGCCCGGCACGACGCCGGTGTCGAGTAGGGCGTGCTCCGCCCAGTAGGTCTGTGCCGTCAGCGACACGCCAGGCCCTCCAGTACGTCGGCGAGTGCGGTCACCCCGGCCAGGCAGTCGTCCTCGGAGGCCGTTTCGGCGGGTGAGTGGGAGACGCCTGTGGGGTTGCGTACGAACAGCATGGCGGTGGGGACGGCTCCGGAGAGGATTCCGGCGTCGTGTCCCGCGCCCGTGCCGAGGACGGGCACGCTGCTCCCGCCCTCGCCGAGGATGCGGGCGAGCTCGTCGCGCAGGGCGTGCTCGAACTCGATGACGGGCGTGAACGACTCCCGCGTGATCCGCACGTCGATGCCGTCGCGCTCGCCGCGCTCCACGGCCGCCTTCTCGATCTCGGCGACCACGAGGTCGAGTGTCTGCTGGTCGGCGGCGCGGGAGTCCAGCCAGCCGCGCACGAGGGAGGGGATCGCGTTGACGCCGTTCGGCTCGACGCTGACCTTCCCGAAGGTGGCCAGGGCGCCCGCCAGCCGGGCCTTCTTGCGGGCGGCGAGGACGGTGTTGGCGTAGGTCAGCATCGGGTCCCGGCGGTCCTCGATGCGGGTCGTGCCGGCGTGGTTGGCCTCGCCGTGGAAGTCGAACCGCCAGCGGCCGTGCGGCCAGATGGCGGAGGCGATGCCGACGGCGTGGTCGGTGTCGGCCAGGGCCCGGCCCTGCTCGACGTGGAGCTCGACGAAGGCGCCGATGCGGGCGAGGCGCTCGGGGTCGGCCCCGATGCCCTCGGGGTCGTAGCCGGCGAGCTCCATGGCCCGGGCGAGCGAAATGCCCTCGGCGTCCCGCAGCGCGTGCGCCTTCTCGGCCGTCAGCTGCCCGGCCGTCAGCCGGGAGCCGACGCAGGCGAGCCCGAAGCGGGCGCCCTCCTCGTCGCCGAAGTTGACGATCGCCAGGGGGCGGGACGGCCGCGCCCCGCGGGCGCGGAGCTCGTCCAGGGCGGCGAAGGACGAGACGACGCCGAGGGGGCCGTCGAACGCGCCGCCGTCCGGGACGGAGTCCAGGTGCGATCCGGTGACGACGGCGTCCCCGGCGGCGGGGTCGCCGAGCCAGGCCCACTGGTTGCCGTTGCGGTCGGTCTCGTAGGCCAGGCCGCGGCTTGCGGCCTGCGCCTCGAACCACGCCCGGCAGTCGGCGTCGGCCGCGGTCCAGGCGAGGCGGCGGTAACCGCCGCTGTCCTTGTCCCGCCCGATGGCCCCGAGGTCGCGCCACATCTCATGAAAGCTCGCCCCGCCGTGGGCCGGGCCGGGGCTGCTCACGCGGAATCACCCTCCCGCATCGGGATGCGGACACCCCGGTCGTCCGCGACCGACTCCGCAATGTCGTAACCCGCGTCCACGTGCCGGATCACACCCATCCCCGGGTCGTTCGTCAGCACGCGGCGGATCTTCTCACCGGCCAGCGCCGTGCCGTCGGCCACGGTCACCTGGCCCGCGTGGATGGAGCGGCCCATGCCGACGCCGCCGCCGTGGTGGAGGGAGACCCACGACGCGCCGGAGGCGACGTTGACCATGGCGTTGAGCAGCGGCCAGTCCGCGATCGCGTCGGAGCCGTCCAGCATGGCCTCCGTCTCGCGGTACGGGGAGGCCACGGACCCGCAGTCGAGGTGGTCGCGCCCGATGACGACCGGCGCGGACAGCTCGCCGCTCGCGACCATGTCGTTGAAGCGCTCGCCCGCGCGGTCCCGCTCGCCGTAGCCGAGCCAGCAGATGCGCGCCGGCAGGCCCTGGAAGTGGACGCGCTCCCCGGCCATCTTGATCCAGCGGGCCAGGGACTCGTTCTCCGGGAAGAGGTCGAGGATCGCGCGGTCGGTGGCCGCGATGTCCTTGGGGTCGCCGGAGAGGGCCGCCCAGCGGAAGGGGCCCTTGCCCTCGCAGAAGAGGGGACGGATGTACGCCGGGACGAAGCCGGGGAAGTCGAAGGCGCGCGCGTAGCCCGCGAGCTGCGCCTCGCCGCGGATGGAGTTGCCGTAGTCGAACACCTCGGCGCCCGCGTCCTGGAAGCCGACCATGGCCTCGACGTGCCGCGCCATCGACTCGCGCGCGCGGGTCGTGAAGTCGGCGGGCTTCTCGGCCGCGTAGGCGGCCATCTCGTCGAAGGAGACGCCGACCGGCAGGTAGGCCAGCGGGTCGTGGGCGGACGTCTGGTCGGTGACGATGTCGATCGGGGCGTTCATCGCGAGGAGCTGCGGCACGAGCTCGGCGGCATTGCCGAGGACGCCGATGGACAGCGGGCGGCGGGCGTCGCGCGCCTCGACGGCCAGCTGGAGGGCGTGGTCGAGGGAGTCGGCCTTCACGTCCAGGTAGCGGTGCTCGATGCGGCGCTCGATGGCGCGCGGGTCGCAGTCGATGCAGATCGCGACGCCGTCGTTCATGGTGACGGCCAGCGGCTGGGCGCCGCCCATGCCGCCGAGGCCGGCGGTCAGGGTGATCGTCCCGGCGAGCGTCCCGCCGAACTTCTTCGCGGCGACGGCGGCGAACGTCTCGTACGTGCCCTGCAGGATGCCCTGCGTGCCGATGTAGATCCACGAGCCGGCGGTCATCTGGCCGTACATGGTCAGGCCGAGGTGCTCCAGGCGGCGGAACTCCTCCCAGTTGGCCCAGTCGCCGACGAGGTTGGAGTTGGCGAGCAGGACGCGCGGCGCCCACTCGTGCGTCTGCATGACGCCGACCGGGCGGCCGGACTGGACGAGCATGGTCTCGTCCTGCTTGAGCGTCTGCAGCGTGCGGACCATGGCGTCGAAGGAGCGCCAGTCGCGGGCGGCCTTGCCCGTGCCGCCGTAGACGACGAGCTTGTCGGGGTGCTCGGCCACCTCGGGGTCGAGGTTGTTCTGCAGCATGCGCAGGGCGGCCTCCTGCTGCCACCCCAGCGTGCTCAGCTGGTTGCCTCGCGGCGCTCGTACGGGTCGCGGTCCGGACATGGGGCCCTGCCTCCCTGGCGGCTGCTCTCGCTGCTCTGCCCTGCTCTGAATAGAACACTGCACATCTTGGGTGGCTGAATAGCTCTAGTCAACGGGTCGGCCGTCGTGGCCTCGCGCACCCGGCCGCGCCGGCCGCCCGGCACGGGGGTGCGCACGGGGGCTCAGCGGCCCCGCCGCGCGGCGTTCACCTCGGCCACGCGCGCCCGCAGCTCTTCAGCCACGCCGACGGGCTCCAGCTCCTCGGGCGAGGCGATCCACTCCCGCCCCCCGCCGAACGCCCGCAGAAACACCCGCGACGGGCTCGCGTCCATGACTTCCCCTACGCGATCGCGCCGCGTGTCCAGCACCATCGTTCCGACCTTGAGCACCGCTGGGTTTTCGTTCGTCTGCATGGCACATGACGCTACGGACCAGGCGTTTTGCCGGGCAATGGCACTCTGCGGCGGCGGCCGCGGGAAGTGCCACCCCGCGTTACAACGGGACGCCGATCGCGTCGGCCAGGGACCGCATTCCAGGTGTGAGGGTGCGCCTCCGGCTGATCACGCGGCCGAGGATGTCGTGCGCGTAGCGCTGGTTGGGCAGCCACTGGGGAGCCGTGGCGCGGATGCCCTGGAGGACGTCGACCGCCTCCGCGTACTGGCGCGAGCGCACGTGGGCTTCGGCCACGTCCAGGAGGTGGCGGTTGCGGTTGTTGGACGTGGGGCGCATGCCGCGTACGGGCACGCGCTCGGCGAGCTGCAGGACGACGTCCGGCCGGTCGGCGATCATCGCGTTCTCGGCGCGCTTGAGGGTGACGGTCACGGGCCCGAAGGCGCGCAGGAAGTCCTTGTCCGGGGCGAACTCCCGGCCCATGGCCACCGCCGCGGCGTGCGCCAGCCTCAGGGAGTCCTCCGCCTCGCCGGGCCGGTTGTCCCTGACGGACGCGGCGGAGAGGCGCAGGAGCAGCCACCCCCACGCGCTCAGCTCGGCGACGGTGGCCCGGGACATGCGCGGCTCCACCTCGTCGGCCCAGCTGGTCGCGAGCTCGCGCGCGGCGGCCAGCCGGCCTTGGCGCAGCAGAAGCCAGCACTGGGTGCTCACGGTGGCGGCCCCGTGGAGCTGGTCCGGTGCATCCGCCAGGGACCGGTCGAGGGCGGAGCGCGCCGCGGCGAACTGCCGTGTCTGGGTCAGCAGCCACCCGGTGAGCTGCAGGACGCGGGCGCGCACGGCCCTGCCCTCGCGGCCCGCCGCGGCCAGCGTCTCCGCGTCGCGGATGAGCGGCGGCAGGAGCGTGCTCAGTTCGGCGTACCGGTCACCGGAGAAGAGGGGGACGGCCGCATCAAGGGTGCTGAGAACTCCGGCGACCGTGGGCGGCTCTTCTGGCCCACACGCACCCGTCCCGGAGGCGAGCGCCTGCCGGACGTCCTCCCACCGGTCCGCGGCCGGGGGCTCACCTCTTCCCTCCGGCTCCGCGAGGAGGGAGCTGGTGGGCACGCCCAGCGCGACGGCGAGCTGCCGGGCCGTCTCCAAGCGGGTGTCGTTCCGCTCGCCTTGTTCGAGCTTGCGGATCAGCGAGAGCGAGACGCCGGACGCAGCGGCGAGCTCCCGCTGACTGAGTCCCCGCCGCTTGCGCACGTCCTGGAGCCGCTGACCGATCGTGGCACCCATGGGCATGGAACCGAGCGTACGCCCTGCGCCCCCGGCCGGGCCGGGCATCGAAAAGCCGCGTGCCGCACGGGAGTTCCCGTGCGGCACGCGGCAAGGACGGGCGAGGCCGAAGGCCTCGGCGTCACTCCTCAGTGAGCAGCCCTCTTCGGAGGCGGCGGAGCGTGCGGGACAGGAGGCGGGAGACGTGCATCTGGGAGATGCCCAGTTCCTCGCCGATCTCCGACTGGGTCATGTTCGCCACGAACCGCAGGGACAGGATCTTCCGGTCCCGGTGCGGGAGTTCGGCGATCATCGGCTTGAGGGAGGCGACGTACTCGATGCCCTCCAGGTCGTGGTCCTCGTAGCCGATGCGCGCGGCGAGCGTGCTCTCGGCCTCCTCGTCCTGGGCGTGGGCCGCGGCGTCCAGGGAGCTCGCCGAGTAGGCGTTGCTCGCGGCCATGCCCTCGACGACCTCGTCCTCGGACAGCCCGAGACGTTCGGCGAGTTCGCCGACGGTGGGGGCGCGGTCCAGGGTCTGGGCGAGTTCGTCGCCGGCCTTGGCCAGGTCGAGGCGGAGCTCCTGGAGCCGGCGCGGCACGCGCACGGACCAGCTGGTGTCGCGGAAGAACCGCTTGATCTCGCCGATGATCGTCGGCATCGCGAACGTCGGGAACTCGACGCCCCTGCTGAGCTCGAAGCGGTCGATGGCCTTGATGAGGCCGATCGTGCCGACCTGGACGATGTCCTCCATCGGCTCGCTGCGGGAGCGGAACCTGGCGGCGGCGAACCGTACGAGCGCGAGGTTCAGCTCGACCAGGGTGTTGCGTACGTAGGCGTATTCGTGCGTGCCCTCTTCGAGCGCTTCCAGGCGGGCGAAGAGCGTCTTGGACAGGGCCCGGGCGTCGTGCGGGGCCATCTCGCCGGGGGGCGTGGGGCCGAAGCCGGACTCGCCGGTGCCGTCGTACTCGGGCGGGGGTGTCGACGACGCCGTACGGGCGTCCGTACGGGCTTCCGTACGCGCTTCCGTATGCGTTTCGTCGAGCCGGGGTGACATGGTCTCCTCCATCATTCTCGGCATATGGCTGCCGATGCCGTCGCGTCGTGCTGCGGTGAGCGGCGCCTCCAAAGCCGTCCGTGGTGGATGTCGTCCTACTAGCCCTACCTGCCCTCGCCCTCGCCTCGCAAGTGCGTGATGTCCGGATATGTGCATAATGCCGGACCTTCCGCTTCCGGAGGCCGTAGGGAAGGCGTAGTGTTCTCGGAGCGCCAGGCAGGCACACCGAGAAGGGATGCGCATGGATCGCGGGATGGTCGGCAGCGCGAGGGGCCGGCTGAATGTAGCCGTCCGGCGGGACGGGTCGAGCGCGATCGTGACGCCGGTGGGCGAGCTCGATCACCACACGGCGGACGTGCTCCGGGAGCCGCTCGAAGCGGCCATCGCCGACGGTGCCGTACGAGTCGTTCTGGACTGCTCCGGACTGGAGTTCTGCGACTCCACCGGTCTCAACGTCCTCCTCGGCGCCCGGCTGCAGGCCGAGGCCGGCGGTGGCGGGATCCACCTCGCCGCGATGCAGCCCGTCGTCGCCCGCGTCTTCGAGATCACCGGCGCGGAAGCCGTCTTCACCGTGCACGACACGCTCGACGCGGCGCTCGCCGGCTGAGCCCGGCGCCGTCCCCCGCTGCGCGCCCTCCTGTGTGTTATTCAAACGTTATGCCGGCCGGGTCCGGATCCGCGCCCCGCAGTTGTATGCATCACAGGATCGATGCCGAAGAAGTGGGTGTTCTCACGAATCGGTCGGGCAGGAGTCTGCTGAATCTGCTCCGTCGAGTTCGTTCCGTCCCTACGTTCGTTACGTTCCGTTCTGAATCGGTGAATCGGTGAGGTGAAGCGCTGATGAGCACCACCCGGCCGTGCCCTCCGCCGGGCGACCCCGGTCCGGGGGCGGACGGCGCCGCCTCGTCCGGCACGTCCGGCGCGGCCGGTTCCCCCGGCGTCGTACGGCGGCTGCACCTCGTCGGGGTCAGCGGCGCCGTGCCCATGTCCCGTGACTTCACCCGGCAGGCGCTCTACGACTGGGGCTGGCTGCCCGCCACCGGCGCCGACCACCGCGCCGCGGCGGAAGACGTCCTCCTCGTCGTCTCCGAGCTCGTCACCAACGCCTGCCTGCACGCCGACGGACCGGAGGAGCTGCGCGTCAGCTGCGCCGGCAAGGTGCTGCGCCTGGAGGTCGTCGACCTCGGCGCCGGCACCCCCGCCCCGCGCACCCCGCACCGGGCCGGGCGGCCCGGCGGCCACGGTATGTTCATCGTGCAGCGTCTCTGCCTGGACTGGGGGGTCGTGCGGAACGAGAGCGGGGCCGGGAAGACGGTGTGGGCGGAGCTGGCCGCGCCCGGGTAGGCCGGGCTCCTCGCTCGCCCCGGCTGCGTCTTCTCTCGCTCGCCCCGGCTGCATCCTCTCTCGCGCGCCCCTGCTGCATCTTCTGTCGCTTTCTTGTCCGGCTTCTTTCTCTCTTCTCTTCCTTCCTCAAGGTCCCCGGCGTACTGTCTGCGCCCGATCTGATGTGCCGTCAGTAGCTTCCGGAGCGGTTTCAGCTTCCGGAGCAGTTTTCCGGCTGCGGCACCGGACGAGAACCGGACGAGAGGGGAACCAGAGGTGTCCCACATCCCGCGCCGCGCACTCGCACTCGCCGCGACCCTCGCCGGCGGGGCCGTCCTGGCCGGCGCCCCGGCCGCGCACGCCGTCACCGTCGACGTCGCCTACGCCTGCAAGACCCCCATCGGCGACAAGAGCGCCGTCTCGCCCATCGACATCAAGGGCGTCGCGGACGGCAGTTCGTACAAGCTGACCATGTCCTTCGAGAAGGGCGTCTCCTCCAGCCCCATCGAGCTCGGCAAGGGCGCGATGAAGCCGAGCGCCGTCATCAAGCTCGGCGGGGCGGACAGCGGCACGGTCGCCGTCTCCGGGCCCGCCAACGCGGAGCCGATACCCGCCAACACGCCGATCAAGATCAGTGACCTCTCCGGCACGTACACCCCGAAGAAGAGCGGCAGCGTCACCTTCACCGCCTCCACGCTCACCATCTCGGCGCTCGGGACGACCACGACCTGCACGCCCACGAACAATCCGAAGCCGTCGCTGACGCTGGAGATCAAGGGGGACGGGGGGTCGGGGTCGGGTGGTTCCTCCGGGTCCGGTGGTTCCTCCGGGTCCGGTGGGTCGTCCGGCTCTGGTGGGTCGTCCGGGTCCGGTGGTTCTTCCTCCACGGGTGGGTCCTCCGCTACGGGTGGCTCGTCGTCTACCGGCGGTTCCGCCTCCACCGGCGGATCCTCCGCCACCGGCGGCGGTCAGCTCCCGCAGACCGGGCCCGCCGACTCCGCCGTCGCCCTCGGCACCCTCGGCGGCACCGTCCTGCTCACCGGCATCGCCGGCACGCTCTGGCTGACCCGCCGTCGCCGCGCCGGCGCCCGCTGATGGAGCCGCTTTGCCCCTTCGCCTGCTGACGGTGACGGCTCTGGCCTCGGTGCTTCTGTGCGCCTCCGTCACCCCGGCGGTCACCGCCGCTGCTGCCGACGACCGGCCCGCCGCCTGGTCCGCCGCGCCCGCCCCCGCCGGTACGGCCGCGCCCGGGCCGGACGACAGGACGTCGTTCTACCTGGAGGGCGCCCCCGGCGCCGTCCTCGCCGACAAGCTGGCCCTCGTCAACCCCGCCGACCGGGCCCGCTCCTTCGAGCTCCGGGCCGCCGGGTCGTGGATCTCCCTCGCCGAACGGCAGGTACGCGTGCCCGCGCGTACGCGCGCCGACGTCCCGCTGACCGTGACCGTCCCCGGCGGCGTCGCGTCCGGCGACCGTTCCGGGGCCGTGGTCGTCGCGGGAGAGGGGCGGGAGGTGCGGGTGCCGCTCGCGGTACGGGTCGGCGGGGCGCCCGCGCTGCCCGCGCTCGCCGTCGAGCGCGTACGGGTGAGCGGGGCGGCGGACGGGCGCGGGGCGGTCATCCGGTACGCGGTCGTCAACCGCGGCAACGTCGCGCTGGCCCCGCGGCTCGCCATCCGTGCCGACGGGGTCTTCGGCACGGTTCTCCGCCGGACCGTCGGTGACGGCTCGGCCGCTTTGCCGCCGGGGCGCTCGGTGCAGCGGGAGGAGCGGTGGGCGGACGCGCCGCGGCTGGACTCGGTGACGGTACGGGTCACGGCTACGGCCGCTACGGCGCAGGGCGGGGTGCGGGCGAGCGGGGCGGCTTCGTACACGCCGTGGCGGTGGGTGGTGCCGGTGCTGGGTGCGGGTGCGCTCGCTTCGGGAGGTGCGGTGGTGCTGGTGCGGCGCGTCGTGGGCCGGCGCCGGGGCCTCCGGGGCAGGGTCCTGGACCGTATATTTACGGCGCCCCACCCCCCTGCGCAGACGCACCCGGCACTTGGCGCCACAAATACACGTCAGCGTCCAGGACCCTGCCCCTGCGGCCCCGGCGCCTCCCTGGTCGTTCTTCTGCTGGCCGTCCTCCTGCTCTGGCCGGCAGCCGGTATTGCTGCTGCCGCTGGCGGCCCCACGCTCTCCCTCGATCGGTCGGACGTGGGGAAGGGCGGCACGGTGGTGGTGACGGGTGAGGGATGGCGCCCCGGTGCGCTGCTGACCCTGCTCGTCTGCGGGCAGAACATGGTGGGGGGCACCAACGATTGCGCCAACGCGGACGGGCGGACGGTCACTACGGACAGTGACGGACGCTTCCGGAGGGAGCTTGCGGTGGCCGCGCCGCCCTCGCCTTGTCCTTGTGTGGTGCACGTCGCCACTGTCATGGGCGATGCCCAGGCTGTGGACACTCCGCTGGTGGTATCCGGGCACCCCGTCCGGCCCGTGCCCGACGGCTCCCGGCTCGGCGTGCTGACCGCACGGCTGGAAGGCTCCAGCGGGCTTCTCACGTGGTTCGGGGCACCGCCCGAGCGGCGGCTCGTCGTGACCGTCGGCAATCTCGGCTCCGGGGCCGTGAAGGATCCCGTCTTCCGCGTCGGGACCGCCCGGGGTGTGCTCGCTCCCGCGTGGGAGGAGCGGAAGTGGCACGGGACCGTCCCCGCGGGACAGCGGGCTCGTGTTGTCTTTGATGTCGAGCTGGCTGCCGGTGCTCATGGGCCCTACGAGGTCTCGCTGAAGTACGGGGAGAAGGTCCTCGTCACCGAGCCCTGGGACGTCGGCCGGCCCTGGGGGGTTGTTCTCTTCTGGGTGCTGCTGGGGTGTGTGGTCGTCGTGGGGCTTTTCCGGGTGGGAATGCTTGTTGTCGACCGGGTGCGGCCCCGGCCTCCGGCTGGGGACGGGGATCGCGGTCTTCCCTGGTTCGTTCCCGGTACCCTCCCGCCGCCCGACTGAGTCCATGCAAAAGGGCCCCCGGCGGATCCGGGGGCCCTTTTGCGTGTTCTCAGCGGACGTCGCCCATGAGGGCTTCGATCTTCTTGCGGTACATCCACACCGCGACGGCCGCCAGGACCGCGGCGGTGGCCTGGCCGAGGATCACGCCGATGCCGTTGAGGTCGAGGCCGCCGACCTCGCGCAGCAGGGTCGTGGTGCAGTTGCCCGCGGTGACCGCGAGGAACCACACGCCCATCATCTGGCTGGCGTACTTCGCCGGCGCCATCTTGGTGGTGAGCGACAGGCCGACCGGGGAGAGGCAGAGCTCACCGATGGTCTGGATCATGTAGATCATCACCAGCCACATGGGGCCGGCCTTCGAGCCCTCCGAGGCCGTCGACATCGGGATCGCGAAGATGAAGAACGACGCGCCGATGAGGAGCATGGCGAACGAGAACTTCACCGTGGAGCTCGGCTCGCTGCCGCGGCGGGCCAGCCACAGCCACAGCCAGGCGATGACCGGGGCGATGGCCATGACCCAGATGGGGTTGATCGACTGGAACAGCGTGGACGGGATCTGCCAGCCGAAGACGGTGTCCGAGGTCCTCTTCTCGGCGAAGGTCGACAGCGTCGAGCCCGCCTGCTCGAAGATCATCCAGAACACGGCGGCGGCGATGAAGAACCAGATGTAGCCGGTGACCTTGGTCTGCTCGTCCGAGGTCAGTTCCTTGTCGCGCTTGATGCGGAACAGGACCGCGGCCGGGATGGCCACACCGAGCAGGGCGAGCGGGACGGTGGCCCACTTCTGCGTGAAGTGGCCGGTGCCCGCGACGACGCCGTAGAAGACGGCGGCGATGCCGAACCACAGCAGGGCCTTCATCAGGATGGACTTGCGCTCGTCCGCCGGCAGCGGCTTCGGGACGACGCTGCTCTCCGGGCTCAGGTAGCGGGTGCCCAGCAGGAAGATGATCAGGCCGAGGCCCATGCCGATCGCGGCGATCGCGAAGCCCAGGTGCCAGCTGACCGTCTGGCCGAGGGTGCCGATGACGATCGGCGCGAGGCCGGCGCCGAGGTTGACACCGATGTAGAAGATCGTGAAGCCACCGTTGCGGCGCGGGTCCTGCGGGCCGTCGTAGAGGTGGCCGACCATCGTGGAGATGTTGGACTTCAGCAGGCCGGAGCCGATCGCGACCAGTGCCAGACCGACGAAGAAGGGCGGCTTGCCGGGGATGGCCAGGCACAGGTGACCGGTCATGATGATGGTCGCCGCGATGGCGACCGTCTTGCGCGGACCCCAGATCCGGTCGCCGAACCAGCCGCCGGGCATGGCGAGCAGGTAGACCATGCCCGCGTAGACGCCGTAGATGGCGACCGAGCTGGCCTCGGGCATCGCCAGGCCACCGCCCTGGCTGCCGGGCTTGGCGTCCGGGCCACCCGCGATCAGGTAGAGGACGAGAAGGGCGCGCATGCCGTAATAGCTGAAGCGCTCCCACATCTCCGTCAGGAAGAGGGGGGCCAGGCCGAGGGGGTGGCCGAGGAGGGTCTTGCCGCCGGAGACGGGAGAGGTCTTCTCCTGCTCGGCCGCGCCCTTCGTCAGGCTGGAGGCCATGTCGATCCTTGTGTGCTCGGGACGCGCGGGTGCAGCTCCTACGCGCCCGGGTGGGGGTTGGCCGGCACCGGTCACCGCACCGTCCGCCCCACGCCCAGGGGTTCGCTCCCTCCTCCAAGGAAGCGGCGGGACGGCCGTGACCGGGATCCACACCTTCGCGCACCTTCGCGCGACGGCCCGGCCGCCAGGTCATTCACTGTGTAACAAGACTGGGGTGTCCAGTCCTGCGCACAACAGAGGCCTTCGGCGCGCCGAGAACGATCCGAAGGGCCCCCTTGTAGCTACAGACGTCTGGTCACCATACGTCAGACCCTGCCCGCAAATGGAAGCAGTTGAGACGCGGATCACAGTGGTTCGGGGAACCGTTCGTTCGCCTTCAAAGGTCTGTACCGGGCTGTCAAGGGTTGCCGCGGGTAGCCCTCGGGAAGCCTCTGACGTGGGCTGCGCGGACTACCATCACTGCATGACCCGAGTACTGCTCGCCGAGGATGACGCGTCCATCTCGGAGCCGCTCGCACGCGCGCTGCGCCGCGAGGGGTATGAGGTGGAGGTACGAGAAGACGGTCCCGCGGCGCTGGACGCCGGCCTCAAGGGAGGGGTGGACCTGCTCGTCCTCGACCTCGGGCTGCCCGGCATGGACGGTTTGGAGGTCTGCCGCCGGCTGCGCACCGAGGGTCACGGCTTCCCGGTCCTGGTGCTCACCGCGCGCGCCGACGAGGTGGACACCGTCGTCGGCCTGGACGCCGGTGCCGACGACTACGTCACCAAGCCCTTCCGGCTCGCCGAACTCCTGGCCCGCGTCCGGGCCCTGCTGCGGCGCGGCACCGCCGAGGCCCACCAGCAGCCGCCCGCCACGCACGGCGTGCGGATCGACGTCGAGTCGCACCGCGCCTGGATGGGCGAGGAGGAACTGCAGCTGACGGCCAAGGAGTTCGACCTGCTGCGGGTGCTCGTCCGGGACGCGGGCCGCGTGGTCACCCGCGACCAGCTGATGCGCGAGGTCTGGGACACCACGTGGTGGTCCTCCACCAAGACCCTCGACATGCACATCTCCTGGCTGCGCAAGAAGCTCGGCGACGACGCGGCCAACCCCCGCTACATCGCCACCGTGCGGGGCGTCGGGTTCCGCTTCGAGAAGAGCTGAGCCCGGCCGCCGGGCGGCCCGAGCGGTCCGCCCGGCCGGGCCCAGTGTTCGTACCACCCCGCCCGGAGGGCAACCCGTGCGCCGCCGACTGATCAATTCCACGCTCGCCGTCGTTCTCGTCGTGATCGCCGTCTTCGGCATCTCGCTCGTCATCGTCGAGACCCGCACGATCGAGAGCAGCGCCCAGGAGAGCGTGCAGGGCGAGGTCGTACGGCTCGTCAGCATCGTCGACGGCCGGCTGCTCGGGGGCGAGCGGGTCGAGTCCGAGGTGCTCAGCGAGCAGATCACCGAGAACCGGTACGCCCGGATCGAGATCCCCGGGCGCGCGCCGATCGAGATCGGGGAGCGGCCCGAGGGCGGCGTCATCGCCAGCACGCAGAAGGGCGAGCAGGGCGAGATCATCCGCGTCGAGGAGTCCCGCTCCGCGGTCAGCCGCGAGGTGGGCCGCACGCTGCTGGTGATCCTCGCGGTGGCGCTGCTCGCCGTGGTCGCCGCCGTCTTCCTCGCCGTACGGCAGGCCAACCGGCTCACGGCGCCGCTCACGGATCTCGCCGAGACCGCCGAGCGGCTGGGCTCCGGCGACCCCAGGCCGCGGCACCGCCGCTACGGGGTGCCCGAGCTGGACCGGGTCGCCGACGTCCTGGACCACAGCGCCGAGCGGATCGCGCGGATGCTCACCGCCGAGCGGCGGCTCGCCGCGGACGCCTCGCACCAGCTGCGCACGCCCCTGACGGCGCTCTCCATGCGGCTGGAGGAGATCACGCTCACCGACGAGCCGGAGACGGTCAAGGAGGAGGCGACGATCGCCCTCGCCCAGGTCGAGCGGCTGACCGACGTCGTCCAGCGGCTGCTGACCAATTCCCGCGACCCCAAGTCCAGCTCGGCCGTCACCTTCGACCTGGACGAGGTCATCAAGCAGCAGATCGAGGAGTGGCGGCCCGCCTCGCGCAGCGAGGGCCGCGCCATCGTGCGCTCGGGCAAGCAGGGGCTGCGGGCCGTGGGCACGCCGGGCGCGGTCAGCCAGGTCCTCGCCACGCTCATCGAGAACTCGCTGATGCACGGCGACGGCACGGTCGCCCTGCGGACGCGCGTCACCGGCAACCAGGCGGTCGTGGAGGTCACGGACGAGGGGCCGGGCGTACCGCCGGACCTGGGAGCGCGGGTCTTCGAGCGCACCGTGAGCGGGCGGAACTCCACGGGCCTGGGGCTCGCCGTCGCCCGGGACCTCGCGGAGGCGGACGGCGGCCGCCTGGAGCTCCTCCAGGCCAACCCCCCGATCTTCGCCCTCTTCCTCAGCCGCGAAGCGGAGGAGCCGGGCGCGTAGCGCTCGCTTGCCGCCGGGCGGGACCCCGTACGTGCCGTTACTTGCGCGCTTCCACGCGCGCTTCCGCCGCATCGGTGCTCGCAAGGAACGATTCCGCAGTCTCTACCGCCTGCGCGCGGAAGACCCACGTGCGGTAGGACCAGAAGCGGAAGACCGTCCCTATCCCCAGCCCGATCACGTTCTTCGCGATGTTGTCCGCGAGCGGGGACGCCAGGCCGAAGCCGTAGTGCGAGAGGGCCAGGATGCCGTTCTCGATGACGAGCCCGGCGCCGCTGAACAGCAGGAACAGGCTCATCTCGCGGCTGCGCCGGCTGCGGTCGCAGTCGCGGTAGGTCCAGTAGCGGTTGCCGACGTAGTTCGTCGCGATGGCCACGGCCGTCGCGATCACGCCCGAGCGCACCACCGCGAGGTGGAAGCCGTGGACGCAGATGTTGAAGACCAGGAAGTTGACCACGAACCCGATGGCCCCGACCGCGCCGAACTTCGCGATTTCGCGGGCCAGCCGCTCCAGCCGGGAACGCACTGCGCGCCGTTGACTCATGGGATCGTCAGGCTCCGTTGAATGGGCGTCGTGGGGCGTGGGGCAGGCTTTCATGCTAGCGAGCGGGTTCCGCCGCCGACGGACGGAGTCGGTGAACGTGAGACGAACGGGAGTCATATCGGCCAACGGGTCAGACGCCGCCTTTTCGGATGATCCTCCGAACGGGGTCCGGGGCTGTTCGCTCGTACGGATACCCTGGGGGCGTGACGTTCCCGGTAGTCGGCATGGTCGGCGGCGGCCAGCTCGCCCGTATGACCCACGAGGCGGGCATCCCCCTCGGCATCAGGTTCAAGCTGCTCAGCGATACTCCGCAGGACTCGGCGGCCCAGGTCGTCAGCGATGTCGTCATCGGCGACTACCGCGACCTGGACACCCTTCGTGCGTTCGCACAAGGGTGTGACGTGATCACCTTCGATCACGAGCACGTTCCCACCGAGCACCTCCGGGCCCTGGAGGCGGACGGCATCCCCGTCCGCCCCGGGCCCGACGCATTGGTGCACGCCCAGGACAAGGGCGTGATGCGGGCGAAGCTCGACGCGATCGGGGTGCCGTGCCCGCGGCACCGCATCGTCGAGGATCCCGCCGATGTGGAGCGCTTCGCCGCCGAGGGCGACGGATTCCCCGTCGTCCTGAAGACGGTGCGCGGCGGATACGACGGAAAGGGGGTGTGGATCGTCCGCAGCGCCGAAGAGGCGAGCGAGCCCTTCCGCGCCGGCGTGCCCGTCCTCGCCGAGGAGAAGGTCGCCTTCGCCCGCGAGCTCGCGGCGAACGTCGTCCGCTCCCCGCACGGCCAGGCCGTCTCGTACCCCGTCGTCGAGTCCATCCAGGTCGACGGCGTGTGCGACACGGTCATCGCCCCCGCGCCCGGCCTCTCCCCGGAGCTCTCCGCGCGGGCCCAGGAGCTCGCCCTGAAGATCGCCAAGGAGCTCGGCGTCGTCGGCCACCTCGCCGTGGAGCTCTTCGAGACCGCCGACGGCCGCATCCTCGTCAACGAGCTCGCGATGCGCCCGCACAACTCCGGCCACTGGACCCAGGACGGCGCGGTCACCTCGCAGTTCGCCAACCACGTACGGGCCGTGCTCGACCTGCCGCTCGGCGACCCCCGCCCGCGCGCCAAGTGGACCGTCATGGCCAACGTGCTCGGCGGCGACTACCCCGACATGTATTCCGCGTACCTCCATTGCATGGCACGCGACCCGGGCCTGAAGATCCATATGTACGGCAAGGACGTCAAGCCCGGCCGGAAGGTCGGTCACGTCAACACCTACGGCGACGATCTGGCGGATGTGCGCGAGCGCGCGAGCCACGCCGCCGGATATCTGCGAGGAACGATCACCGAATGACTGGTTCCATCGCCGGCGGCCCCGTCGTCGGCATCGTCATGGGCTCCGACTCCGACTGGCCCGTCATGGAGGCCGCCGCCAAGGCCCTGGACGAGTTCGAGGTCCCCTACGAGGTCGACGTCGTCTCCGCGCACCGGATGCCGCGGGAGATGGTGGCGTACGGGGAGCAGGCCGCCGGCCGCGGCCTCAAGGCGATCATCGCGGGCGCGGGCGGCGCCGCCCACCTGCCCGGCATGCTGGCCTCCGTCACCCCCCTGCCGGTGATCGGCGTGCCCGTGCCGCTGAAGTACCTGGACGGCATGGACTCCCTGCTGTCCATCGTCCAGATGCCCGCCGGCGTGCCGGTCGCCACGGTCTCCGTCGCCGGCGCCCGCAACGCCGGCCTGCTGGCCGTCCGCATGCTCGCCGCGCACGACGCCGACCTGCTGGCCCGTATGCAGCACTTCCAGGAAGAGCTGAACGAGCAGGCGACGGAGAAGGGCAGGCGGCTGCGCGCGAAGGTGCAGGGCGCGGGCGGCTTCGGGTTCGGCAAGTGAGCGGGGGAGCGGCGGTGACGGAGCAGCTGCTGGCACGCGCCCGCGAGCTCCTCGCCGCCCACCCCGTCGCCGATGGCCACAACGACCTGCCCTGGGCGCTGCGCGAGCAGGTCCGCTACGACCTCGACCGGCGCGACATCGCGGCCGATCAGCGGGGCTCCGGCCTGCACACCGACCTGCCGCGGCTGCGGGCGGGCGGGGTCGGGGCCCAGTTCTGGTCGGTGTACGTCCGCACCGACCTGACCGGGGACGCGGCCGTCAGCGCCACGCTCGAGCAGATCGACGTCGTACGGCAGCTGACCGACCGCTACCCCGGCGACCTGCGGCTCGCCCTCACCGCCGACGACATGGAGGCGGCCCGCGCCGAAGGGCGCATCGCCTCCCTCATGGGCGCCGAGGGCGGGCACAGCATCAACTGCTCCCTGGCCACGCTGCGGGCGCTGCACCGGCTCGGCGTGCGCTACATGACCCTCACCCACAACGACAACGTCCCGTGGGCCGACTCCGCGACGGACGTCCCCGCGGCGGGCGGGCTGACCCGCTTCGGCGAGGAGGTCGTGCGCGAGATGAACCGCGCCGGCATGCTCGTCGACCTCTCGCACGTCTCCGCCGGCACGATGCGGGACGCGCTGCGGGTCAGCGAGGCGCCGGTGATCTTCTCGCACTCGTCGGCGCGGGCGGTCTGCGACCACCCGCGCAACGTGCCGGACGACGTGCTCGGCGCGCTCGCCGCGAACGGGGGCGTGGCCATGGCCACGTTCGTCCCCAAGTTCATCCTGCCGGAGGCCGTCGCCTGGACGAAGGCCGCCGACGAGAACCTGCGCGCGCACGGGCTGCACCACCTCGACACCTCGCCGCGGGCGATGGAGCTGCACCGCGCGTTCGAGGCGGAGCGGCCGCGGCCGCTCGCCACGGCGTCGACGGTCGCCGACCACCTCGACCACATGCGGGAGGTCGCCGGCGTCGACCACATCGGCATCGGCGGCGACTTCGACGGCACGGCCTTCACCCCGGCCGACCTGGCCGACGTCTCCGGCTACCCCAACCTGATCGCCGAACTCCTGCGACGCGGGTGGTCCGACGCGGACCTCGCCAAGCTGACGTGGAAGAACGCGGTCCGCGTCCTGCGGGACGCGGAGGCCGTCGCGCGGGACGTCTCCGCGAGACGGGGCCCGTCGATCGCCACGATCGACACCCTGGACGGCCCGTCCGCGCCGGGCTCGTAAGGCGAAGCCTCACCCATCCGCCGCGGGCGGCGACGCAGGTGCTGTGAGGCCGGGCCTCACCCGTCCGCCGCGGGCGGCGACGCTTGTGAGGCCGCGCCTCACATATCCGCCGCGACGGCGATCAGCCACGCGGCGCGGTCCGGCGGTGCCGCCCCGGGCTCAGCCCGGCTCGGCACCGCCGGTCACGAAGCGTCGTGGCTGGTCACCGCTGCGGCGGGAGAAAGGCGCCGGCGCCTTGAGGCCGTGCTGTGAGACCGCGCCTCACAAAATCCGCCGCCGCGGCGGGATGAAAGGTGCCGGCACCTTTCAGGCCGGGGCCGCGCCCCTGCGCAGGGCGCTGTGAGGCCGCGCCTCACATGTCCGCCGCGACGGTGATCAGCCACCGCCGCGCACCCCGGCGGTGCCGGACCCCGCTCAGCCCGTACGGACCGGAAAACGCCGTCACGCGCGAGGGCGGCCCATCGCGCGGAACGTCCAGCCCGCCCCCCGCCAAGCGGCAGCGTCAAGCGCGTTGCGGCCGTCGATGAGGTGGCGTTCCGCGACGACCTCGCCGATCGCCGCCGGGTCGAGCGCCCGGAACTCGCCCCACTCCGTCAGGTGCAGCACCACCCGCGCCCCCCGGCACGCCTCCAGCGCGCTCGGCGCGTAGGCGAGGGTCGGGAAGAGGCGCTGGGCGTTCTCCATGCCCTTCGGGTCGTAGACCGTGACCTGGCCGCCCTGCAGGTGGATCTGCCCGGCGACGTTGAGCGCGGGGGAGTCGCGGACGTCGTCCGAGTCCGGCTTGAACGTCGCGCCGAGGACGGCGACCCGCTGTCCGAGGAAGCTGCCGCCGACCGCCTCACGGGCCAGCTCCACCATGTGCGCGCGGCGGCGCATGTTGATGGAGTCGACCTCGCGCAGGAAGGTCAGCGCCTGGTCCGCGCCCAGCTCGCCCGCGCGCGCCATGAAGGCGCGGATGTCCTTCGGCAGGCAGCCGCCGCCGAAGCCGACGCCGGCGCGCAGGAACTTCTTGCCGATGCGGTCGTCGTGACCGATGGCCTCGGCCAGCTTCACGACGTCGCCGTCGGCGGCCTCGCACACCTCGGCCATGGCGTTGATGAAGGAGATCTTCGTGGCGAGGAAGGAGTTCGCGGCGGTCTTGACCAGCTCGGCGGTCGGGTAGTCGGCGACGACGAACGGCGTGCCTTCCCCGATCGGCCGTGCGTACACCTCGCGCAGCAGCTTCTCGCCCCGCTCGCCGGCGACGCCGACGACGATGCGGTCGGGGTGCAGCGTGTCCTGGACGGCGAAGCCCTCGCGCAGGAACTCGGGGTTCCAGGCGAGCTCGACCTCCTCGCCGGCCGGGGCGAGCTCGGTGAGGAGCCGGGCGAGCCGGGCGGCGCTGCCGACGGGGACGGTGGACTTGCCGACGACGAGCGCGGGCCGGTGCAGCACGGCGGCGAGGGAGGCGACGGCGGCGTCGACGTAGGACATGTCGCACGCGTACTCGCCGTGCTTCTGCGGGGTGTTCACGCAGATGAAGTGGACGTCGCCGAACTCGCCGGCCTCCTCCCAGGAGGTCGTGAAGCGCAGCCGCCCGGTCGAGCCCTCCAGCCCGGCGACGTGCTTGCCGAGCAGCTCCTCCAGCCCCGGCTCGTACATGGGGACCTTGCCGCGCCCGAGCATCTCGATCTTGCCGGGGTCCACGTCCAGGCCCAGGACCTCGAAGCCGAGCTCGGCCATGGCCGCGGCATGCGTGGCGCCGAGGTAGCCGGTGCCGATCACGGTGATCCTGGGGGCCATGCGTGCTCCATGTGCTGACGGGCGGGACTGCGGTGCCCGAGCATAGTCGGGCCGCGAGCAGGGAAGGAGCGGGGTGACGGAGGGCCGCGGCGCGTACGGCGCCGGGCTGTCGGCAAGCTCACGTAGTCCGTCTCCGGGAGCCGCCCCTAGAATCTGGGTTACTAAACGGTAGTTAACTCTCAGGGGAGTACGCCTTGGCGGGAAACACGGACTTCGACCTCTACCGGCCGTCCGAGGAGCACGACGAGCTGCGCAAGGTCGTGCGCCAGCTCGCCGAGGAGAAGATCGCCCCGCACGCCGCCGCGGTGGACGAGGAGGCCCGCTTCCCGCAGGAGGCCCTGGACGCCCTCGTCGCCACCGACCTGCACGCGGTGCACGTCCCCGAGGAGTACGGCGGCGCGGGTGCCGACGCCCTCGCCACGGTGATCGTCATCGAGGAGGTCGCCCGCGTCTGCGTGTCGTCCTCGCTGATCCCCGCCGTCAACAAGCTCGGCTCGCTGCCGGTGATCCTCTCCGGCTCCGAGGAGCTGAAGAAGAAGTACATGGGCCCGCTCGCCAAGGGCGACGCGATGTTCTCGTACTGCCTCAGCGAGCCCGACGCCGGCTCGGACGCGGCCGGCATGAAGACCCGCGCCGTGCGCGACGGCGACTTCTACGTCCTCAACGGCGTCAAGCGCTGGATCACCAACGCCGGCGTCTCCGAGTACTACACGGTCATGGCCGTGACCGACCCGGAGAAGCGCTCCAAGGGCATCTCGGCCTTCGTCGTCGAGAAGGGCGACGAGGGCGTGTCCTTCGGCGCCCCGGAGAAGAAGCTCGGCATCAAGGGCTCCCCGACCCGCGAGGTCTACCTCGACAACGTCCGCATCCCCGCCGACCGCATGATCGGTGCGGAGGGCACGGGCTTCGCGACCGCGATGAAGACCCTGGACCACACCCGCATCACCATCGCCGCCCAGGCCCTCGGTGTCGCCCAGGGCGCCCTCGACTACGCCAAGGGCTACGTCCAGGAGCGCAAGCAGTTCGGCAAGCCGATCGCCGACTTCCAGGGCGTCCAGTTCATGCTCGCCGACATGGCGATGAAGATCGAGGCCGCGCGCCAGCTCACGTACGCGGCCGCCGCCAAGTCCGAGCGCGGCGACGCCGACCTCACCTTCCAGGGCGCGGCCGCCAAGTGCTTCGCCTCGGACGTCGCCATGGAGGTCACCACGGACGCCGTCCAGCTCCTCGGCGGCTACGGCTACACCCGGGACTACCCGGTCGAGCGGATGATGCGCGACGCGAAGATCACCCAGATCTACGAGGGCACGAACCAGGTCCAGCGCATCGTGATGGCGCGCAACCTGCCGAAGTAAGCCCGCGGGCGGGCCGTCTCCGGGCGGTCCGTACGACTCGGCCGTACCGGGCCTACGTGCCCGTACGGCCGTACGTCACTGGCGGGGCCGCGCCCCCGGGGGCGATGCTGGGTGAGGACGTTCTCGACCGCCCGCCGCCTGGAGGCCCCGTCATGCCCGACGTCACCGGCCCGTACGCCCCCGGCACCCCCTGCTGGGTGGACCTCATGGTTCCCGACCAGCAGGCGGCGCTCGACTTCTACCGTGACCTGTTCGGCTGGCAGGGCGAGGTCGGTCCGCCGGAGACCGGCGGGTACGCGGTCTGCGAGCTGAACGGCAAGCCGGTCGCCGGGATCATGGCGGCGATGAACCCGGACGGCAGCAAGCCGGACCCTATGCCGCCGGCCGTCTGGACCACCTATCTGGCGAGCGCCGACGCGGACGCCACGCAGTCCCGGATCGTCAGCAACGGCGGCACGGTGATGATGCCGGCCATGGACGTCATGTCGCTCGGCCGGATGGCGGTGGCCTCCGATCCCACGGGCGCCGTCTTCGGGCTCTGGCAGGCGCGTGACTTCGCGGGCGCGAAGGTCGTCAACGAGCCCGGTGCCGTGATCTGGAACGAGCTCAACACCAGCGACACCGCCACCGCCTCCGGCTTCTACGCCAAGGCGCTCGGCATCAAGGCGGCCCCCATGGAAGGGGCCACCGGCTACTTCTCGCTGGAGGTGGACGGCCGCATGGTCGGCGGTCTGCAGGGGCTCGCGAGCATCGAGGGCCTGCCCGAGGACGTGCCCTCGCACTGGCTGACGTACTTCGCGGTGGACGACGCGGACAGCACGGTCGACGCGCTCGTGCGGGCCGGCGGCAGCGTCCTCAAGCCGCCGTTCGACATGATGGCGGGCCGGATGGCCGTCGTGCAGGACCCGCAGGGCGCGCCGTTCGCGGTGATCCACGCGACGGGGCCCGACCAGTCGGCCTGAGCAGACCAGCCGGCCTGAGCCGTGGCCGGGCCCGCGGGGCACGGAAGAGCGCCGGACGCGCACGCGCCGCACGCGCACGCGCCCGACGCGCCGGACGTCACTTGTCGGAGACGGTGACCTTCTGGTCCTTCTTCAGCTGGCCGAAGAGCTGGTTGGCCTTGGCCATGTCCCACTTCACGGCCACGCCGTCGCTGGGCGTGGGCAGGTTCGGGTTGGCGATCGGCACGGTCATCTGCTTGCCGTCGCCGCCCGTGACGCCCTTCATCGCCCAGAACATGTCCATCAGGTCGAACAGCCCCATGTCCTTGTCGACGATGAGCGTGTCGAGCCCCGAGCCGATCACCGGGTAGAGGCGGAACGGGTTGAGGACGGTCGAGGGCGACGCGGCCTGCTTCGCGAGCGTGTTCAGGAACTTCTGCTGGTTGCGCATGCGGCCGAGGTCCTGGTCGGCCTCCTGGTGGCGCTGGCGGACGAACGCCAGCGACTGGGCGCCGTTGAGCTCCTGGCAGCCCGCCTTGAAGTCCGCGCCCGAGTCCCGGTCCTTCAGCGGCTTGTCCAGGCACATCTCGACGCCGCCCAGCGCGTCGACCAGGTTGCGGAAGCCGCCGAAGCCGATCTCCGCGTAGTGGTCGATGCGCAGGCCCGTGTTGAACTCGATCGTCTGGGCGAGCAGCTCCGCGCCGCCGTCCGAGTACGCCTGGTTGAGCTTGTGGGTGGACTTCGCGAACCGCTTGCCGGACTTCTGCCCCGTGAAGGCGGGGATGGTGACCCACGAGTCGCGCGGCAGGCTCAGCATCGTGGTGCCGTTGTCGCCGGTGTGCAGGATCATCATCGAGTCGGTGCGCTTGCCGTCCGCCGACCCCGTGTGGAGCTCCTTCTTGTCCTCGTCGGACAGGCCCTCGCGGCTGTCGGAACCGACGATCAGGTAGTTGGTGCCCTCGCCGGCCTCCGGCCGGTCCTTGACCTTGCTCAGGTCCACTTCGGTGCGCAGCTTGGAGTCGGCCCAGAAGTACGTGCCGACCGAGACCACGAGCAGCACGGCGACGAGGGTCACCAGCCCGACCGTGATGCGCTTGCGCCAGTTCGGGCGGGTGGCGCGCGGGGCGCGGCCGGCGCCGCCGGGGCCCGCGGGGCCGCCCGGACCGCCCGGTCCGTTCGGGGCGCCGCGGCCGTAGACCTGTCCGGTGTTGTATCCGTCACCGTCGCCGGGGCGGCCCTGGCCGACGACGCGCCGGCCGCCGGCGACCGGCGTCCCGTCGTACCCCTGGGGCGGGCTGTACTGCTGCGGCGGCACGGGACGCCGTACGTGCGGCATGGCGCGCGCGCCCTCGGGCTCGGCGCCCGTGCTGCCGCGCCCGTACGCCTGCCGCCGCCGCTCCTCGCTCCGCCCTCCGGGCCAATCGCTCATGCAGGAAGTGTGCCCTCTGGGTGAACGGACCGGCCGGTCGGCTACGGGTTCGGGGCACCCCTGTTGCAGAGCTGATGCAATCCTCCGCCCCGCACGCACCCGGCATACAGTGGTGGACATGACCATTCAGGACCGGAGCCCGGAGCAGGAAATAGCGGGCAAGCCGACCTCCGCCGCCCGTACGACGCTCTCGCACATCATGACGGGCAGCGACACCAATCTGCTCGGCACCGTCCACGGCGGCGTGATCATGAAGCTGGTGGACGACGTCGCCGGCGCCGTCGCCGGCCGGCACTCCGGCGGCCCTGCGGTCACCGCCTCCATGGACGAGATGGCCTTCCTGGAGCCGGTCCGGGTGGGTGACCTCGTGCATGTGAAGGCGCAGGTCAACTGGACCGGGCGGTCCTCCATGGAGGTCGGTGTCCGCGTCCTGGCCGAGCGCTGGAACGAGTCGACGCCGGCGGTCCAGGTCGGCAGCGCGTACCTCGTCTTCGCGGCCGTCGACGAGAACGGCAAGCCGCGGCCCGTGCCGCCGGTGATCCCCGAGACGGAGAAGGACCGGCGCCGCTACCAGGAGGCTCAGATCCGCCGGACGCACCGGCTCGCGCGCCGCCGGGCGATCAAGGAGCTGCGGGACGCGCGGGCCGCGGAGGGCATCGAGGACTGACGGCTCGGGCCCCGGCGGGACCGGAGCTAGACGAGGCTCTTCTCCGGGCACAGGACCTTGTCCCCGGACACCGCCCCCGGGCGCTGCCCCCGCGGAGCCTGCGGCTTCACCGGGCCTCCGGGCTCCGCCGGGGCCACCGACCTGAAGTCCGTGCCCACCGTCACCTTCATCAGCGGGCCCTGCCCCGCCACGGGCCGCAGCTCCGCGTCCGGCAGGGCCGACGCCAGCGTGCGGACCGCGTGGTCCCAGCGCGGGTCGTACTGGATCACCGTGTGCCGCAGCGCGGGCCCCGGCGCGTCCGCGGGCAGCCCGGTCGTGGCGAAGCCCATGGCCCGCAGCGCGCGGTCCGTCTCGCGGGCGAGCCCCCGCCGGCCGGAGCCGTTGTAGACCTGGATGCGGATCTGCCCCGGCGCCGTCACGGGCGGTGACGGCGCGGCCGACGGGGACGGCGAGGGCGACGGCGCGGGCACCGGCGGCTTCGCGTCGTGCGCCTGCCGCTGCGGCCGGGCCGCGAGCGGCCGGTCCTCCCGTACGGACGCGAAGAGCCGCCCGGCCGCGGCGTCGTCCCACTTCACCGTCGAGCCGACCCGCGGCACGGGATAGTTCGCGGAGACCACCGGCACCGAGACGAACTCCGCCGACGCCGGCGAGAGGTTCTTCATCGCCCGGCCGAGCCCGATCAGCGTCTCCCCGTCGAAGCCCCGGTCCGCCCGCACCGAGTCCAGCAGCGTGGCGGCGACCTGCTGGAACTTCACGGGGTTCAGCAGCGCCCCGCCGTCCGTGGCCGTGTGCAGCAGCGCGGCGAGGAAGCGCTGCTGCCGCTGCATCCGCCCCAGGTCGGAGGCCCCGTCGAGATGGCGTGAGCGCACGTACTGCAGGGCCTGCCCGCCGTTGAGGGTGCTGGTGCCCGACGGCAGGTCGAGCCCGCTGTACGGGTCCTTCAGCGGGCGCGCCGAGCAGACCTGCACCCCGCCCACCACGTCGACGGTCCGCATGAAGCTGATGAAGTCGACCTCCAGGTAGTGGTCGACGTGCACGCCGGTGAGCTGCTCCACGGTCCGCACGGTGAGCCCGGGGCCGCCCTCGGCGTAGGCGGCGTTCAGCTTCTGCGGGTGGGCGGGGCGCGGCCGGCCCGCCCGGTCCACGTGCGCGGGGATCTCGGCGTAGCTGTCGCGCGGCAGGCTGATCACGGAGACCCGGTCGCGGGCGGCGGACAGGTGCAGCAGCATCACCGTGTCCGTGCAGTGGCAGGCCGCGCCGCCCAGGTGGTAGCGGCGCCGCTCCGAGGGGTCGATCCGGTCGCGGGCGTCGGTGCCCACGAGCAGGATGTTCATGCCCTTGCTGGCCACGACGGGCGGCCGGTTCGACAGGCCGCGGAAGGGGTCCACCCGCTCGATGCGGTGGTCGATCCCCGTGACGACCGCGTGCCCCAGGCCGCTCGCCGCCAGGACGACCGCCGCGCCGCACACGGCGAGGCGCAGCCCCCAGCGCGGCCGGCGGGGCGCGCTGTGGCGGGCCCGCGGCGAGGCGGGGCTCGGGTCCGGTGCGGTCATGGCGGCCCTCCACGGTCCGGAACGGGGAGAGCAAACGTAGGTCAATACGATCAGTGGTCCATGTGACCACGCCGTCCAGGCGCCCGCTGCCACCCGCGCGGGAGCGTCCGTTCCCCCGTTAGCGGTAACGTGACGGACGACTCCGTCGGTTTCCCCCATCCGTCCGGGGGGACCCCGTATCCCCGAGGAACCATGTCCGAACAGCAGCCGCCCGCCGTTTCCGTGATCATGCCGGTGCTCAACGAGGAGCGGCACCTGCGCACCTCGGTGCGGCACATCCTGGAGCAGGACTACGCCGGCGAGCTGGAGGTGGTGATCGCCCTCGGCCCGTCCACGGACCGCACGGACGAGATCGCCGCCGAGCTCGTACGAGAAGACCCCCGGGTCCACACCGTGCCGAACCCCACCGGCCGGACGCCCGCCGCCCTCAACGCCGCGATCAAGGCGTCCCGTCACCCGATCGTGGTGCGCGTGGACGGTCACGGCATGCTGTCGCCGAACTACATCGCGACGGCCGTGCGCCTGCTCGACGAGACCGGCGCGCAGAACGTCGGCGGCATCATGCACGCCGAAGGGGAGAACGCCTGGGAGCAGGCCGTCGCCGCGGCGATGACGTCGAAGATCGGCGTCGGCAACGCCGCCTTCCACACCGGCGGCGCCGCCGCCCCGGCCGAGACCGTCTACCTGGGCGTCTTCCGGCGCGAGGCGCTGGAGCAGCAGGGCGGGTACAACGAGGAGTTCATCCGCGCCCAGGACTGGGAGCTGAACTTCCGGATCCGTGAGGCGGGCGGGCTGATCTGGTTCTCGCCGGAGCTGAAGGTCTCCTACCGGCCGCGCCCGAGCGTGAAGGCGCTGGCCAAGCAGTACAAGGACTACGGCCGCTGGCGCCACGTCGTGGCCCGCTACCACCAGGGCTCGATCAACCTGCGCTACCTCGCCGCGCCGACCGCCGTCGTGGCCATCGCCGCGGGTCTCGTGGTGGGCGCCGCGGTCACCCCGTGGGGCCTGGTCGTGCCCGCCGGCTACCTGGCGGCGATCACCGCCGGTTCGGTGCCCGCGGGCAAGGGGCTGCCGCTGAAGGCGCGGGCGCAGATCCCGGTGGCGCTGGCCACGATGCACATGTCGTGGGGGTTCGGCTTCCTGACCAGCCCGCGGTCGCTGGCGAAGAAGGTCATCGCGAGCCGGCGGGAGCCGGTGCGGGCGGGCTGACCCGCATCGCTGTGTCGTGCTGGGTAAGGGGCGGGCGCCATGGCGCCCGCCCCTTACACATGCTCAGAACACCCGCTCAGAAACGATTCAGCGAGTTCACCTTCATGCAGGCGGTGGTGTCGTTGCCGTTGAGCGGGTCCGAGCTTTCGGGGGCCTTGTTGTCGGCCTCCTTCTTGGCCTTGTCGTCCTTGGGCTTGTCGTCGTCACCGGGCTTGGCGGCCTTGTCACCCGGACCGGCCTTCTCGCCCTTCTCACCCTTTGCGGGCTTCTCGCCCTTCGCGCCCTTGCCGTCCGCCGCGGCGTCGTCGTCCTTCGGATACGTCGTCCCCGTGCGCCAGTCCCCGCCGATCACCAGCGTCAGCCCGTCGACCGCCGTGGACATCCGCACCGCCCGCTCCGGCAGCCCGAGGGCCTTGGCCAGGGCCTCGGCGTCGGCGCGCTGGGAGGTCTTCGCGTAGCTGAGCGTCGTGTCGGCCTGCGCGCGCGGCGTCGAGTCCGAGGTGGCCTTGGTGAAGCCCTGCTTGACGAGCGCCGCGGCGATCTCGGAGCCGCGGCCGGTGACCACGGGCTGGGTGGCGGTGCCGGTGCCGTTGAAGACCGTCACCGCGATGGAGCCCTTGGGGGAGGCCGGGCCGGACGGGGCCGGGCCCTTGGCGTCCTTCTTCGGGTCGTCCTTCCCGTCGAGCGCGATGTCGCGCCGGACGAGCGAGAACAGCTTCTCCGCGTCGCCCGGCTTGGGGATGACGTGGGCGTCCGGGTCCCACGGGTCGGACACCCACGGCATGGTGGTCATGGTGATCCGGCCGGACGGCACGCGCTTGATGTCGTCGGCGAGGTCGTAGAGCTTCTTGACCGAGCCGAGGTCCTTGTCGACGGTGAGCGCCTTGGTGGCGGCCTCGGCGAGGTCGGTGAGCTTGTCCGGGTCGCTCAGCTTGGTGCCGGACTTGAGCTGGCGGACCATCGCGTTCATGTACATGTGCTGGGCGTGGGTGCGGCCGATGTCGCTGCCGTCCTCGAAGCCGTGGCGCGTGCGCAGCCACTGCAGGGCCTGCTCGCCCTTGACGTTGTGGGTGCCCTTCTCCATGCGCAGGCCGGAGTCCTTGTCGTAGACGTTGTTGTCCACGCAGACCGGGACGCCGCCGACGGCGTCGGCCATGCTCACCACGCCCGAGAAGTCGATCATCATGAAGTGGTCGATGGGGATGCCGGTGAGCTCTTCCCAGGCGGCGACGGTGCAGCCGGGGCCGCCGTTCATCAGGCTGGTGTTGATGATCTGCCGGTTCGTCTCCTTGTAGACCGTCCCGTCGTCGGGGTCGGTGCACTTGGGGATCGTGACCCGGGTGTCGCGCGGGACGCTGACGACCGACATGTTGCTGCGGTCGGCGGAGACGTGGACGAGCATCTGCACGTCGGCGAGCGGCTTGCGGCCGGCGTCCTCGCGGGCGCCGCCGAGGGCGACGTTCTCCGGCGAGTTACGGCTGTCGGAGCCGAGGAGGAGGATGTTCAGCGGGCGCTGGCCCGCGGCGTTGGCGGCGCTGCGGTCGAGCCGCTTGTCGCCCAGGTTGAGCGGGTCCTTCTTCAGGTTGCCGTTGAGGTGCTGGTAGTAGAACCAGCCCGCGGCGGAGGTGCCGAGGACGAGGACCGCGAGGCAGAGCGCGGCCCAGCGGGCTATTCGGGCGGCACGGGCCCGCCGCCCGAGCGGCGGCTTCGCGCCCTGCGGGGCCTCCGCGCCTCTTCCGGCCTCCTCCGACGGCTCGGCCTCCTCGGCCGGTGCGCCGTCGCCGTCCTTCTCACGCGGCCCCGGCACGCTCTTGCGCGTCTGCTGCCCACGCGCGCTGCTCTGCCGCATCAGGCCTCCCCTAAATGGTGCGTCCGGCCCGAAGGGCAGGGGTGTGGTGTTGTCTCGTCGATCGGTGGTGCACGCCGGTCCGGGCGCGCTGCAGGGCCGGCCTGCGGTTCAACAGACCGGCCGTCCGATAGTGAGATGCATCTGGGCGGTGCCTGGGTTCACTTGGCGCAGATGTTCTTGTCGTCCGCTTCGACCCGCTGGATGTCCTCCGGGGCCTTCGCGGGCGCCTCGACGTGGATCGGGGTGCCCGCCGCCTTGAAGTCCGAGCCCAGGGTGAGGGTCATCTCGGCCGGGGCGGCGGCCCCTTCGCTCTGCTTGAGGGCGCTCGCTTCGAGGCCCATGACGTCGGCGAGGCGGCGCGCCTGGTCGGCCTGGGCCGGGGCGAACTCCAGGACGGTCTTGTCGACCTTCTTGCCGCCGGCGGCGTTGCCGCCGTTCGCGGCGCGGGGCATGCCCTTGCTGTTCTGCATCCAGGTGACGGCTTCCTGGGCCGCGCCCATCCGGCCGCTGCCGTTGAACACCTTGACCCGGACGGCCGCCGGTGCCGAACGCGGGCCCTGCAGCAGGGCGGCCTGCTTGGCGTCGGCCTGCTCCTGCTCCTTCTTCTCCTTCGCCTTCACCTCGGTGAGGGACACGTCCTGACGGACCATCGCGAACAGCGGCTCGGCCTTCGCCTTGTCGAGGACGACCGTCTTGTGGACCTTGCCCTCGGCGGGGTTGTCGATGACGGGGACGGTCGCGAAGGTGATGTTCTTGAGGTTCACCCGGCTGAGGTCCTTCGCCAGCCGGGTCAGGTCGCTGACGGAGCCGATGCCGGAGTCGACGGTCAGTGACTTCGTCGCGGCGTCACCCAGGTTGTAGAGCTTCTTGGGGTTGGTGAAGGTGTCGTCGGACTTCATCTCGCGGATCATCGAGCTCAGGAACTGCTGCTGGAGCTTGATGCGGTCCAGGTCGCTCTCGAAGCCCACGCTGTGCCGGGTGCGGACGAACGCGAGGGCGTCCTCGCCCTCGATCTTGTGCCGGCCCTTGCTCAGCTTGAGGTGCGACTTGGGGTCGTCGATGTCCTTGCCCAGGCACACTTCGACGCCGCCGACCGCGGACGACATCTTCTTGACGGCGTTGAAGTCGGCCATCATGAAGTGAGTGACCTTCAGGCCCGTGAGCTGCTCGACGGTCCGCCAGGTGCAGCCGGGGTCGCGGTCCTCCTGGCCCAGGCTCTCGTTGAAGCGGACGCCCTTCGAGGCGGGAATGGTCTTGGTCTTCCCGTCCTTCTTGGTGGTGCACTCCGGGATGTCGGTGATCATGTCGCGCGGGATGGAGAGCGCGGTGGCGTTCGACCGGTCCTCGGAGACGTGGAAGAGGAGGGTGGTGTCGGCGTGGCCGACGCTGCCCTCGTCGCCGTAGCCCTTGTTGCCCTCGCCGTCACGCTTGTCGGTGCCGATGACCAGGATGTTGACGGGGCCTTTGGTGACGGCGCCGTTGTTGATGCCGACGTCCACCTTGTTGAGGTTGTTGTTGAAGTGCTCGTAGAGGAGGTACGCGCCCAGCGAGCCGCCGACGAGGACGAACGCCAGCGTGCCGCCGGTCCACAGCAGGACCTTCTTCTTCGTGGACTTCTTCGGCTTGGGCTTGCGCCTGCCCACCGCGGCGGCCTTGGCCGGAGCGGTCCTGCCGCCGGCTTTGGCCCCGGGTTTCGCCACGGCGGTGCCGCGGCGGCCGGTGGCGCGCTGACCGGGCACGTCACCGCGCCCGCCGGGCTTCGCCCCCTTCGCCCCGGGGCGCGGGGCCGGGCTCGGGGAGGCCTTCGAGGAGGGCACGAAGGAACTGGCGGAGCTGCCGGGATCGGTCAGGGCCGAGGGGGCCGGGCCCCGCCCCGGGGCCGGCTCCGCCCCGTCGGCATGGTCGAGGCGCAGCTCGTAGCTGCCGGTCTTGGGGTCGAAGACCCACTGGTCGGCGGGGTCGATACCGCCCGCCCGCCCACGGCCTTGCGCGTCCACGGTCGCTTGAATCCTCCGTCGGTGCCACGCGGCGCCTACCCCCCCGAGGCGCTCGGTCACGTCGTCTGTGCAGTGCGCGGTCAGCCCGGCCGTGCGCACCGGATCGCTCACACTATCCGCCCAGTTCAGCGTCGAGCGACGCCGGTGACAAATTCCACTCCCCTACAACTGGGCAATCCGCTCAATCCCTTCGCCCGGGACGGGAATCCCGTTCGAGCGTTTTGCGGGATTCATCCGCAGATGCCGCGTGCGGCCGTGGTCCCTTCGTAGGTGGGGGGACCGTTCGGCGCCGGCGAACCGGCGGAGGAGGCCGGTGCGCTCGCGTTTGCCGGGAGACGACCGCCGGGAGGCACGGCCGTGGCGTTCTGCCCGCCGGTCCCGCGCGGTGCGCGGGGAGCGCCCGGAGCGGCCGTCCCCCCGGCCCCCGGCGTCCATGCAGGCCCCCCGGTTCCCCCCGTGCTTCCGGTTCCCGTGGGCCCCTGCGGGCTGCCGGGCCCCTCCTGGCTCCCCGTCCCCGTAGGACCCTCCGTGCCGTCAGGCCCCTCCTCGGTCCCGGGTTTGCCGGCCCCCGGCCTGCGCTCGCCCGGCTTGTTCTCCGCCGCCCGGACGTTCCCGCTCACCGTCACCGGCCGGTCCTCGCGCAGCTGCTTGAAGAGCTGGTCGGCGTCGGGCTGCACCAGTTCGTCCCGGTTGGGGTTGTACGGGTACGGGCGGCGCGGCACGGTCAGGAACTGCGCCCGGTCGCTCGGGACGGTCCGCACGGTGCGCACCAGGTCGTACATCTTCCGCAGCGAGTCGAGCCCGGCATCCGTCGTGATGGAGGACGTGGCCGCGTCCAGCACCGGGTAGAGCCGGGTGGGGTTGAGCAGCACCCCGTCGCTCTTCATCTCCTTGAACAGGGCGCCCAGGAACTGCTGCTGCCGGCCCATCCGCTCGGTGTCGCTGCCGCCGCCGAGGCTGTAGCGCGCCCGTACGTAGCCGAGGGCCTGCTCGCCGTGGAGGGTCTGCCGGCCGGCGGGCAGCTTCAGCTTCGCCTCCTGGTCGTCGACCGGCTGCTTGAGGCACAGCTCGACCCCGTCGACCGCGTCCACCAGCCGCTTGAAGCCGTTGAAGTCGAGGATCAGGTGGTGGTCGATGCGGATGCCGCTGAGCTTCTCGACGGTGCGGATCGTGCACGCCGCGCCGGCCTGCTCGTACGCCCAGTTGAACTGCGCGAAGCGCTCGTTCGTCTCCGTGCCGTCCGGCCGCCGGCAGCGGGGGATCACCGACATCAGGTCGCGCGGCAGGCTGACGGCCGTCGAGCTCTTCCGGTCGGCGGCGAGGTGCAGCAGGATCGTGGTGTCCGAGCGCTGGGTGCCGCTGTCCTCGCCGTACTGGCCGTTGCCGGTGCCGCTGCGCGTGTCGGAGCCGATGATCAGGATGTTCTGCGCGCCCTTCACCAGGGCGACGGGGCGTTCCTTCTCCCAGCGGCGCAGCTCGTCCGCCGTCGCCGTGTCCGTGGTGATGTTGCTGTTCAGCCGCTCGTAGAGGAACCAGCCCACGGCCACCACGGCCAGCACCGCCAGGGCCGTGCCCAGGGCCAGCCAGCGCAGCCAGCGGCGGCGCCGCCGGGGCGCGGGCGGCTGCTCGTCCGGCTCCTCGAAGAAGGCGGAGCAGGACGGCGAAGCCGGGGGGCCGGGCCTTCCTGGGCTGTGGGTCACGGCTGCGCTGCGTCCTCCTCGGGGCCGGGACGGTCGTACGGACCTCGGTGCCTTGCGGCCTTTAGGTCCTTGCGGACTCTTCGAGGTCCGTACGGCAGACCTTGAAGTCCGTACGTCCGATCATCGCCCGGGAGGCGCCGCGCGGCAGCGCGAGAGGGCCGTCAGAGGGCCGTCACGGTGACGCGCTCACTCTCCCGGCGCTTTTCCAGGCCGCCGCCCGAGAGCCGGTCGAGGTGGCGGCACAGCACCACCGACCCGCCCGCGGCCAGCGGCGCGAACAGTCCGGCGGACAGCCCGTCCCAGGTGTCGTAGGGCAGCCCGGACAGCATCCGGGAACCCGCGCCCAGCCCGTGCTGCAGGGCGTCGGTGCGCGCCCGCTCCACCAGCCCGGCGCCCGTCAGCTCCAGCCCGCCGACGGCGAGCGCGGGGGCCTGCGGGTCCACCGGGGCGTACGGGGCGAAGCGGTCGCCCTGGCTCGGCACCTCGACGGCGTAGTCGGCGAAGCCCGCGGGCGGCTGGGGGAACCGGCCGCCCAGGGGGCGCAGGGCCAGCGCCACGCGCTCGCCCGGGCACGCACGCGCCTCCTCCAGCGTGTCCGGGCCGGTGACGACGAGGTCCGCGGCGGCCGGGTCGCCGCCGACGTCGGCCAGCACGCCGACGGAGGAGCAGGCCAGCAGCCAGACGGCCGTCTGCCAGTGGGCGGGCAGCAGCACGGCGACCCGGTCGCCGGGCTCGGCGGCGAGGTCGCCCTGCAGCAGATTGGCGGTCTTCGCCACCCAATTGGCGAAGGTGGCCACGGACAGTTCCACGCGCTCGCCGGTGGCGTCGTCGTAGAAGGTCACGAGCGGGCGGGCCGGATCCGCGGCGAGCGCGGATCGCAGCAGGTCGGCGGGGGTGCGATCGGTGGCGTTCATCGGCGCCAGCGTACGCGGCGGGGCGGCGGGCGGTCAGCCGGAAGGACGCCGCCGAAGGAGTGCCGGAGCTCACCCGGCGCAACCCCGTGGCCATCTGATGAATGGACAGATTTATAGGGCTATGTCCAAGATTTTCGGTATGCGTGGAATCCTTGTCTCCTCGACCGTGACCGCCTGCGCCGCCCTCACCCTGCCCTTCCTCGCCGCCCCCTCGTCCGCCTCATCGGGCTCATCGGGTTCGAGCGCCACCCACGACCCGGGCGTCACCGCGCGTTCCGTGCCCGGCAGCACCCAGTCGCTGCCGCTCGTCCCGCTCCGCCACAAGAAGCGCATCGCGGGCGGCCCCGAGCCCACCTCCACGGAACAGGGCCTGCCGCAACTGGAGGTCAAGCCCTTCTCGCTGGTCGGCATCGTCTGGGACGACGCCGGCGCCGAGCTGCGCGGCCACGCCCAGGTGCGCACCCGCCCGGTCGGCAGCCGGGACTGGGCGGACTGGCAGGAGGTCGTCACCCACGACGACGACCGCCCCGACCCCGATTCCGCCGAGGCCCGCGCCGGCCGGCTGCGCGGCTCCACCGCACCCCTGTGGGTGGGCGCCTCCGACGCCATCCAGGTGCGCGTCCGCGCCGACGCCGCGAGCGGGCGCACCCCCGCCGGGTCCCTGCCCAGCGGGCTGCGCCTCGAACTGGTCGACCCCGGCGTGGACCGCACCCGCTCCGCGGCGCCGCCCGTCCCCAGCGAGAACGAGCTGGCCGCCTCGGCCGCCAACGTCCCGCTCGCCCCCCTGGGCGCCACCGAGATCCCCGCCCTGGGCAAGCCGGAGTCCGAGGGCGACGTCGAGTACACGGGCGTGGGCGACCTGCAGACCGACGACGAGGAGGGCGGCTATCCACCCGACGGCTACGACTCGGAGGACTCCGACCGCCCCGGCACAGCCGACGGCGGTCGTTACGTCGGCCCCCGGCCCCGCATCGTCACCCGCGCCGGCTGGGGCGCCGACGAATCGCTGCGCGAGTCCGGCTTCGTCTACACGGGGGCCGTCCGCGCGGCCTTCGTCCACCACACGGCATCCGGCAACCGATACTCCTGCTCACAGTCCGCGTCCGTCATCCGCGGTATCTACCGCTACCACGTTGTGAGCAGCGGATGGCGCGACCTGGGCTACAACTTCCTCATCGACAAGTGCGGCACGATCTACGAGGGCCGCTCCGGTGGCGTGGCCAGGCCCGTCAAGGGAGCCCACACGCTCGGTTTCAACAGCAACAGCATGGGCATCGCCGTTCTCGGAACGTACGGAACCACCAATCCGTCCACCGCGGCGGTCGACGCGGTGGCGGACCTCACCGCGTGGAAGCTCGGGCTCTTCGGCGCCAACCCCGCCGGCACCACGAGCCTGGTGTCGGGAGGCGGAAATCTCTACAAGAAGGGCACCAAAGTCCGGCTCAAGGTCATTTCCGGGCACCGCGACGGCTTCTCCACCGAGTGCCCCGGGGACCGCCTCTACCGCAAGCTCGGCACCGCCCGGTCCGTCGCGGCCCGCCTCCAGGGGCGCTGACCCGGCGCGGCGGCCCCCTCCCGTCTGCATACACTGGCCGCCGATCACGGCCCGGCCCCAGCAGGAAGCAGAGACTTGACTAAGACGTCTTCTTCGCCAGAAGCGATCCTCCTGGTCGGCGGCAAGGGAACCCGGCTGCGTCCGCTCACGGTGAACACGCCGAAACCCATGGTCCCGGCGGCGGGCGTCCCCTTCCTGACCCACCAGCTGGCACGGGCCCGCGCGGCGGGCGTGGAGCACATCGTGCTCGCCACGTCCTACCTGGCGGAGGTCTTCGAGCCCTACTTCGGCGACGGCTCCGCCCTCGGCCTGCACCTGGAGTACGTCACCGAGGAGGAGCCGCTCGGCACCGGCGGCGCCATCCGCAACGTCGCCTCCCGGCTGCACTCCGGCCCGGACGACCCCGTCCTGATCTTCAACGGCGACATCCTCACGGGCCTCGACATCGAGGCGCTGGTCGGCACCCACCGCACCGCGGGCGCGGACGTCTCCCTGCACCTGACGCGCGTCGAGGACCCCCGGGCGTTCGGCCTGGTGCCCACCGACGCGACCGGCAGGGTGACGGCGTTCCTGGAGAAGCCGCAGACGCCGGAGGAGATCGTCACCGACCAGATCAACGCGGGCGCGTACGTCTTCAACCGCTCGGTGATCGACTCCATCCCGGCGGACCGCCCGGTCTCGGTCGAGCGCGAGACGTTCCCGGGCCTGCTGGCGGCCGGCGCGCACCTGCAGGGCATGGTCGACTCGACGTACTGGCTGGACCTCGGCACGCCGCAGGCCTTCGTCCGCGGCTCGGCCGACCTCGTCCTGGGCCGGGCCCCCTCGCCCGCGGTCCCCGGCCGCTGCGGCGACCGGCTGGTCCTGGACACCGCCGAGGTGGCGTCCGACGCCAAGCTGACGGGCGGCACGGTCATCGGCGCGGGCGCGCGCGTGGAGCCGGGCGCCCTGGTGGACGGCTCCACGATCCTCGACGGCGCGGTCGTCGAGGCCGGTGCGCAGATCCGCGACTCGCTCGTGGGCGCGGGGGCGCGCATCGGGGCGCGTACGGTGCTGGACGGCGCGGTGATCGGTGACCGGGCGCGCGTCGGGGCGGACAACGAGCTGCGGGCGGGCGCGAGGATCTGGTGCGGGGCGGAGATCGCGGCGGGCGCCATCCGGTTCTCGTCGGACCAGTAACAGGCCGGATCAGTAACAGGCAGAAACCCGGCATAAGGGCAGAAAAGCGGGAACGTACCCTGACAGGGTGAAGAAGACCCGCACGTGGACCCCGCCGACGCCCTATGACCTGGGCCGGACGCTGGGCATCCTCGCGCGGGGCCCGGGTGACCCGGCCTACCGCACCGGCCCGGACGGCTCGGTGTGGCGGGCGAGCCGCACGCCGGAGGGCCCGGGCACGCTCCACGTGACCGACCAGGGCGGCCGCATCCACGCCGAGGCGTGGGGCCCGGGCGCGGACCGGCTCCTGGAGACGCTCCCGGCCCTGCTCGGCGCCGGCGACGACCCCGGCGCGTTCACGCCCCGCCACCGCCTGGTCCACGAGGCGCACCGCCGCCACCCGGGCCTCAGGCTGGCCCGTACGGGCCTGGTCCTGGAATCCCTGATCCCCTCGGTCCTGGAACAGAAGGTCACCAGCGACGAGGCCTACCGGGCCTGGCGCCTCCTCCTGCAGCAGCACGGCGAACCGGCCCCCGGCCCGGCGCCCCGCATGAGGGTGATGCCGAGCCCGCAGGGCTGGGCGGCGATCCCGTCCTGGGACTGGCACAGGGCGGGCGTGGACGGAAAACGCTCGGCGACGATCATCCGGGCGGCCCGCGTGGCGGCACGCCTGGAGGAGGCGGCCGCGATGGACGACGAGCAGGCGTCGAGACGGCTGCAGGCGGTCCCGGGCATAGGCCCGTGGACGGCTGCCGAGACGCTCCAGCGCAGCAACGGTTCCCCGGACGCCGTCACGGTCGGAGACCTGCACCTCCCGAAGACCATCGGCTATGCCCTCACGGGCGTGAGAGGCACGGACGACGAGGGAATGCTGGCCCTCCTGACCCCGTACGAGGGCCAACGCCACAGGGCATGCCGCCTGATCCTGCTCACCGGCAGGAGACCGCCCCGCAGAGCACAACGCTTCTCGGTGAACGACATCAGAGCCCTCTGACGAGGGGGGCGGGGACCCCCCCGCCCAACCCCTACCGCACCGCGATGAACGCGTCAGCCACCCGCGCCGGCCGCTCCCGCGGCGGTGCCGCCGCGTGTCCCACGGCCACCGCCCCCATCGGATCCCACCCCTCCGGCAGCTCCAGCACCTCCCGCACCACCTCGCGGCAGAACATCGTCGACGAGATCCACGCCGACCCGAGCCGCTCCCCGGCCAGCGCCACGAGGAAGTTCTGCACGGCGGCCCCGGCCGCGACGACGAACATCTCGCGCTCGGAGGCGTTCCTGCGGTCGTCCCGGTACGTGTGCGACCCGTCCATCACCAGGCACGGCACCACCAGATAGGGCGCGTTCCGGAGGACGTCCCCCCGCCGCACCCGCTTGGCGATGCTCTCCTCGCTGAACCCGTCCCCCCGCAGGTCCGCGATCCACGCCTCCCGCATGGCGTCGAGCAGCCGCACCCGCGTCTCCGCGGACTCCAGCAGGACGAACCGCCAGGGCGTCGTGTGATGCGGGGCGGGCGCGGTGATGGCCGCGGCGACGGCCCGCCGCACGGCGGCACCGTCAACCGGCTCACCGGTGAACTCCCGCACCGTCCGCCGCAGCGTCACCGCTTCCCGTACGGCCTCGGACGTCCCGAGCCGGAACATGTCGTCGGCGGCGGCCCGCACAAGCGCCCGAGCACCGTCGGCGTTGCCGCCGTCACCGTCACCGTCGCCACCCACGACATGCGGCAACCCCCGCACGACCGCGACCGGCAGCCCCGCCGCCTTCCCCTTGACGAGATCACCGGCGGCAGCCAGCTCGTCCGCCGTGGCCACCACGGTCGCGCTCAGCGGATTGCCGTACGCGTCGGTGCCGCCCCGCAGATCGTCCAGCACCCGCACCCCGGCCGCGCCGATGGCGACATCCGTCAGCCCGCTCCGCCAGGGCCGCCCGAAGGTGTCCGTGACGATGACGCCCACGTCGACGCCGAGCGCCTCCCGCAGCCCGGCGCGCAGCGCGCGGGCGGAGGCGTCGGGGTCCTCGGGCAGCAGCAGCACCGTCCCGGCGGCGGTGTTGGACGCGTCGACGCCGGCGGCGGCCATCACCAGCCCCTGCCGGTTCTCGACGATGCGCAGGTTCCCGCGACGGGCGACGACCCGTACGGTCTCGGCGTCGATCGCCGCCTCGCGGTCACCGGCCCGGACGATCCGGCCCTCCGCCTTGCTGACGATCTTCGAGGTGACGAGGAGGACGTCGCCGTCGGCCAGCCCGGGCAGGCCCTCGCCCGTGACCGCCGCCGCGAGGAGCTTGACCAGGTCGTCGCCGGCCTGCACCTCCGGGATGCCGGGCACGGCCCACACCCGGTATCCGGGGGCCCCGCCGCCGGCCGCTCGCTGCGCCCCGCTCACGCCCGCACCTCCTCGGCCAGCGCCAGCGCCTCCCGGGCCATGGCGGCCGTGGCCTCGGTGTCCGTCATCATCAGCGGCACGGCCCGGCACCGGATGCCCGCGGCCTCGACCTCCCCGACCGCGCCGGCGTCGACGGTGTCGACCAGCCAGCCGTCGAGCAGCCCGGCACCGTAGTGCGCGGCGACGGCCGCGGCCGAGGTCTCCACGCCGACGGCGGCGAGCACCTTGTCGGCCATGCCGCGCACGGGCGCGTCGCCGACGATGGGGGAGAGGCCCACGACGGGCGCGGAGGCGCCGGCGACGGCCTCGCGGATCCCGGGCACGCCGAGCACGGTGCCGATGCTGACGACGGGGTTGGACGGCGGGAAGAGGATGACGTCGGCGGCGGCGATCGCCTCCAGGACGCCGGGCGCCGGCTTGGCCTGGTCGGCGCCCACGGGGACGATCGCGTGCGCGGGCACGCCGGCCCGCAGCCGCACCCAGTACTCCTGGAAGTGCACGGCCTTGCGGGCGCCCTCGGCGCCGTCGGGGTCGTCGATCAGGACGTGCGTCTCGACGCGGTCGTCGCTCATGGGCAGCAGCCGCACCCCGGGCTGCCAGCGCTCGCAGAGCGCTTCGGTGACCGCGCTGAGCGGGTAGCCGGCGGCGAGCATCTGCGTGCGGACGATGTGCGTGGCGAAGTCGCGGTCGCCGAGCCCGAACCACTCGGGCCCGACGCCGTACGCCGCCAGCTCCTCCTTCACGGCGAAGGTCTCGCCGGCCCGGCCCCAGCCCTGCTCCTCGTGGATGCCGCCGCCGAGCGTGTACATCACGGTGTCGAGGTCGGGGCAGACCTTGAGGCCGAAGAGGTGGATGTCGTCGCCGGTGTTGCCGATGACGGTGATGTCGGCGCCGGGGACTGCTGACTTGAGGCCGCGGAGGAAGCGGGCGCCCCCGATCCCGCCGGCCAGAACGACGATGCGCTGCGTAGGCATGGCAGACAGTCTGTCAGCCCGCCGCTACGGCGCCTCAGTCGGCCAGCACACCCCCGAGGACGCGCGCCGGAGCCGCGGTGCCCGGCGCCGCGCCGGCCGCTGCGCCCGCCGCCGTGGTCGCCGGGAGAGACGCCGAGAGGGACGCCCGCATGGGCATCTCGGTCAGCCCGGGCGAGTACACGTGGAGGCTGACGGCCGGCGCGAGGGAGTCGTTGACGATCTCGTGGGCGTACCCGGGCGCGAAGACGCGCTGGGCTCCGGCGCGCGGATGCGGGGTGCGGCGGTGGCGCGGAGAGATCAGCCGGAGCTCTGGGGCGTCGACGGCATCAACAGCTGGAACAGCGACAGCGAGCCTGCACGGCGCAGCGGGACCCGTAGCTACGGGTCAGGCTGAGGGCGGCGTTCACTGGCATGCCCACCACGGTGACGGGCCCGGCCACGTTGTGTCAACCGCATGTCCCATTTGGGGGCAATGTTTCACCTCATCCGGTAACTGTGGGTGCTCCAAGGTTTGCGGGGGTGTGACCATGGACAGGTGGCGCTCCGACCGGGGCCGCAAACATCGTTCGGCCGGACGGTGCAACGGGATTGCCGTGCGTGACGTCCTCTCCTTGCAGAGGGGGACGGGGCGGCCGTGGCCCGGTGGGAGCGGCGCAGAGGGGCCTGTCCGGACTTGTAATCTTTTGGACACTTTCTGCTTGGCTTTGGTTCCGCAGAGTGAATAAGGGGCCCAATAGCAGATCTCGGCTTGACTGGCCCGGATCGGCACACTTGTAATTTCACCCGTGTCGTTCTGCCGTACTTGAGAAGGCGACGATGCGGGGACGTAAATGACAGACGAGGGGCGCACATGACCGAGCTGTTTCAGCAACTGCTGGTCGAGGAGGCGGACGAGGAGCTCGGCTGGCAGGAGCGCGCGCTGTGCGCTCAGACCGATCCCGAGTCCTTCTTCCCCGAGAAGGGCGGGTCCACGCGGGAGGCGAAGAAGGTCTGCCTCGCCTGCGAAGTCCGCTCGGAATGCCTTGAATATGCCCTTGCCAATGACGAGCGCTTCGGCATCTGGGGCGGCCTGTCCGAGCGTGAGCGGCGCCGCCTCAAGAAGGCGGCGGTATGAGCTTCCGATAGGACGATGAGTCCGGCGTATCCCCCTGGATCCCAGGGGCGGGCAATCAGTCTTATCGGGTTCGGGTAATTCCCGGGCCAGCGATTCGCCGAATTATGCGGGAATTGCTGGGGTGGTGGTTACCGAAAGTTAAAAGCAGTGGCCATGTGTTGGCTCCCTGTCGCCGGATCGGCGCAGGAATTCCCGCCGGCCCCTCCCCGCCGGGAGGGCTCTCGACACCCCTGCCGCACCCTTCGCGTACGCACGGCGTACGGGACGTCCGGTCCGCCCGCCGCGCCACCGGCGCGAGGCGGACCGCTGTGTGCGCAGCCGTTAGTGTGGGGCCCCGTCCGAGACGCACCGCCGCCCCGACGGGCGCACGCGGCCGGCGCAGTCCAGCACAGCAGTCACCCGGGGCTCGCCCCGGACCCCGGCCGGAGGGCCCGTACCCCGATGTCCGTGCACAGCAATGCGGCGCACTCGAACAGGGCGTCCGCGTCCGCCGCCCCCGACCGTCTGCCGACGTTCGACCCCGCCGTCCCGCCCGCCTTCCCGCGCCACGTCGTCACCGCCGTGATCGTCAGCCACGACGGCGCCCGCTGGCTCCCCGACGCCCTGTCCGGCCTGCTCGGCCAGGAGCGGCCCGTGCAGAGCGCCGTCGCCGCCGACACCGGCAGCACCGACGACTCCGCCCAGCTCCTCGCCGACGCCCTCGGCCCCGACCGCGTCCTGCACCTCGCCCGCCGCGCCGGCTTCGGCACCGCCGTCGACGAGGCCCTGCGCGCCGTTGCCGCGCCGGACCCCGAGGAGCTGCCCTACCTCAAGCGCTCCAGCGGCTGGGACCCCGTCAGCCGCACCTGGCGCGAGGACGGCCACGACCAGCCCGGCGACGGCCGCCGCCACGGCGACGCCGACCTCGAACCCGTCCAGTGGCTGTGGCTCCTGCACGACGACTGCGCGCCCGAGCCCGGCGCCCTCCACGAGCTCCTGCGCGTCGCCGACTCCGAGCCCGGCGCCGCCGTCGTCGGCCCCAAGCTGCGCGGCTGGTACGACCGCCGCCAGCTCCTGGAGGCCGGCGTCTCCATCGCCCGCAGCGGCCGCCGCTGGACCGGCCTCGACCGCCGCGAACAGGACCAGGGCCAGCACGACCAGGTGCGCACCGTGCTGTCCGTGTCCACCGCCGGCATGCTCGTGCGCCGCGACGTCTTCGAGCAGCTCGGCGGCTTCGACCCGCGGCTGCCCCTCATGCGCGACGACGTCGACCTGTGCTGGCGCGCCCACGCCGCCGGCCACCGCGTCCTCGTCGCCCCCGACGCCGTCCTGCGGCACGCCGAGGCCGCCTCCCGCGAGCGCCGCCCCGTCGACTGCGCGGGCCGCCGCCCGGTCAACCCGCACCGCGTCGACAAGGCCGGTGCCGTACACACCCTGCTCGCCAACACGCGCGGCCCGGCCCTCGCCTACGTCCTGCTGCGGCTCCTCCTCAGCACTCTCCTGCGGACCGCCGGCTACCTCCTGGGCAAGGCCCCCGCGCAGGCGCTCGACGAGCTCACCGGCCTCTTCCGCGTCCTCCTGCGGCCCGGCCGCATCCGCGCCGCCCGGGCGAAGCGCGGCGCCCCCGCCGTCCCGCCCGGCGACCTGAGACCGCTGTTCCCGCCGGCCGGCGCCACCCTGCGGGCCACCGCCGAGCAGCTGGCGGCCGGCATCGGCGGCCGCTGGGACGACGGGCCGGCCGCCGGCCGGCACGGCGCCGTCGAGTCCGGGCCGACCGGGGAGGACGCCGACTTCCTGGAGATCGAGCAGTTCGCCCGCCTCAAGCGCGTCCTGCGCAAGCCCGCCCCCGTCCTCTTCGGGCTCCTGCTGCTCGTCTCCGTCATCGCCTGCCGCGAGCTCTTCGGCAGCGGCAGCCTCTCGGGCGGCGCCCTGCTGCCCGCCCCCGACGGCGCCGCCGCCCTCTGGGCGCAGTACACCGACGCCTGGCACCCCGTCGGCGTGGGCGGCACCGGAAGCGCCCCGCCCTACCTCGCGGTCCTGGCCGCCTTCTCGTCGCTCTTCCTCGGCTCCACGGGCTTCACCCTCACCCTGCTGCTCGTCTGCTCGGTGCCGCTGGCCGGGCTCACCGCCTACTTCGCCTCCCGCCCGCTCGTCTCCTCCCGGCTCCTGCGCGCCTGGGGCGCCGTCGCCTACGCCTTCCTGCCCGCCGCGACCGGAGCCCTCGCCGCGGGCCGGATCGGCACCGCCGTCCTGGCCGTCCTGCTGCCGCTCATGGCGCGCACCGCCGTCGCCGCCACCGGCCTGCGCGTCCCGGGCGCCCGCCCCACCTGGCGCGCGTCCTGGGCGTACGCCCTCCTGCTCACCGTCACCACCGCCTTCACGCCGGTGGTGTGGCCGCTCGCCGTCGTCCTGGGCCTGGGCGCCCTGGCCTTCCACGGCGCCCAGGGCGGGCGGGCGCGGCTGATGCTCCACGGCCCCCGCTTCCTCGCCGTCACCCTCACCCCGGTCGCCGTCCTGGCCCCCTGGTCCCTGGGCCTGTTCGCGCACCCGGGCCGCTTCCTGACCGAGGCGGGCACCGGCCGGGCGGCCCCCGGCACGGCCTCCCCGCTGTACCTGCTCACCGCCGACCCCGGCGGAGCGAAGACCGTCGGCGGCCTGCTGCTCGCAGGCGTCGTCCTGGCCGCGCTCGCCGCCCTGCTGCGCCCCGACCGGCAGCTGGCCGTCCGCGGCGCCTGGGTGACCGCCCTGGCGGCCCTCGCGGCCGCCGTCCTCTCCGCCCGCGCGGCGTGGGCCGGGCCGGCCACCCTCCTCTACGGGCTCGCCCTCGTCGCCGCCGCGGTCGTCGGCGCGGAAGGCGCGCGTGCGCGCGTGGCCGCGCTCAGCTTCGGCTGGCGGCAGCCCGTGGCCGTGCTCATCGCCGTCGCCGCGGCCGCCGCCCCGCTCGTCGCGGCCGCCGGCTGGGCGGCCGGCGGCGCGGACGGCCCGCTGCGGCGGCGCTCCCCGGAGCAGGTGCCGGCCTTCGTGGCGGAGGAGGCGGCCACCCGCGACCAGGCCCGCACCCTCGTGCTCGACGGACACGACGGCCGCGTCGCCTACGCGCTCGTGCGGGGCTCCGGCACCCGCCTCGGTGACGCCGAGGCGGCCGCGGCCGCCGGAGCCGATCCGAAGCTCGGCTCCGTCGTCGCCGGCCTGGTTGCGGGCTCCGGCGCCGACCAGGCGCGCCTCCTCGCCGACTACGCCGTCGGCTACGTCCTCGTCCGCGACAGCGCCCCCGCCGCCATGGGCCGCGCCCTGGACACCACCCCCGGCCTGACGCGGCTGAGCCGCCAGGACCACGCCTCCCTGTGGCGCGTGGACCGCGAGGTCGCGCGCGTCACCGTCATCGCCGGGGCCCGGGGGAGCGGCGCGCAGGAGAGCGGCAAGGACGGCGGTGGGCAGTCCGCCCCCGTGCCGGTCGCCGCCGGGCCCGTCGAGGCGCACGCGAAGCTCCCCGCGGGCCCCGCGGGCCGCATCCTGCGGATCGCCGACAAGGCCGACCCCGGCTGGCAGGCCACGCTCGACGGCCGCCCCCTCAAGCGCACCACCGTCGACGGCTGGGCCCAGGGGTTCGAACTGCCCGCGGCCGGCGGCAGGCTGGCGCTGACGTACAAGGCGCCCGGCACGCACACCGCGTGGCTGTGGACGCAGGGCCTCCTCGCCGCCGTCCTCGTGGTGCTCGCCCTGCCCGGCCGCAAGCGCCAGGTCGACGACGACCTCCCGGAGGCGGAGAACGCACCCGCGGCGGTCCCCGCGCCCGCCTCCGTGCCGGCTCAGGCCGCCGCCGGGGAGGGCCGCCGCGCGCGCAGGCTGCGGGCCGCGGCGGAGGCCGCCGCCCAGCCCGGTGCCGCACCGGCGCCGCAAGCCCCTCCGGCCGAGCCCGTCGCCGACGCCTATGCCGACCCGTACGCGGCCCCCTACGCCGACGCGTATGCCGACCCCTACGCCGATCCGTACGGGCAGCAGCACGTGCAGCAACAAGGGCAGGAGTACGGGCAGCAGTACGGGCATGAGATGCCTTACGGCACGTACGGCGAACAGCACTATCAGGGAAGCCAGGAGGGCACGTACGACGCCGGCTACGGCGGCGCCCACCCACAAGCCCCGTACCCGTACCCGGCGGAGCCCTACGCGAACGGGCAGACGGGCGCGTACGACCCGTACACCTACGGCGGAGCACACGACACGACGTACGGCGGCGGTGACCGGAACCACCGCGACGGGAGCGAGCAGCAGTGAAGCGCACCACCCTGTCCCTGTTCGCCGCGACCGCCGCGCTCGCGGCCCTGGGCGGAGCGGCAGTCCTCGCCGTGCCGTCCGGTGGTGAGGGCGGCGGCAGCGCGGCCGCCCGTACGGCCGCGAAGGCGCCCGCCCGGCTGCCCGTCCAGCGCTCCATGGCCCTGTGCCCGGCGCCCACTTCGTCGGACGTGGGGGAGACGGCGTACACCGCCTTCACTCCGGCCGGCGGGGTGAAGGGCGCGACTGCGAAGCAGGGCACGGCCGAGCTGCTGTCGGCGGCAGGCAGCGACAAGGCAGGCAGCGACAAGAAGGACGACGGCAAGGGCGGCAGCAAGGGCGACGGCAAGGACAGCAAGGGCGCCAAGGACAAGAAGGACGAGAAGGGTAAGAAGGAGGACGAGAAGGGCGGCAAGGCCCCCGCGCCCGCGGGCACTTCGGTGCTGTCCCTGAAGGAGCCCGGCAAGCCCGCCACGGCCACCACCAACCGCTCCGACGCCCCCGCCCTCATCGGCGGCGCCGACGGCGCGCTCGCCCCCGGCTGGACCGTCCAGCAGACCACCGTGGTCGCGGCCGGCAGCGGCCGCGGGCTGCACGGCCTGACCTGTACGGCCCCGGACACCTCCTTCTGGTTCCCGGGCGCGAGCACCGCCAAGGGCCGCCAGGACTACGTCCACCTGACCAACCCCGACAGCACGGCGGCCGTCGTCGACCTGGAGCTCTACGGCAAGGACGGCCGGATCGCGTCCGGGGCGGGGGAGGGCGTCACCGTCCCGCCGCGCGGCACCGTCCCGGTGCTGCTGTCCTCCCTGACCGACCAGCCCGCGGAGGACGTCACGCTGCACGTGGCGGCCCGCTCGGGCCGGGTGGGGGCGGGCCTGCAGGCGGCCGACGACAAGAAGGGCGGCGACTGGCTTCCGGCCTCCGCCGAACCGGCCGCCGACGCCGTCCTGCCCGGCATCCCCGGCGACGCGACGTCCGCGCGGCTCGTCGTCTTCGCGCCCGGCTCCGACGACGCCGACCTCAAGGTGCGCTTCGCCGGGCCGAACGGCACGATCACCCCGGCGGGCCACGAGACCCTGCACGTGCGCAGCGGCATGACCGCCGCCGTCGACCTGGGGGACGTCGCCAAGGGCGAGGCGGGCTCGCTGCTGCTCACCGCGGACGGCAGGAGCGCTCCGGTCGTCGCCGCGCTGCGCGTCACCCGCGGCAAGGACGACAAGCAGGAGACGGCGTTCATCCCTGCCGTGCGGCAGCTCGGCGGGCGGGCCACGGTGGCGGACAACCGCCCCAAGGGCAGCACGCTCGCGCTGGTCGCGCCCGGCAAGGAGGCGGCGCAGGTGAAGGTCACCTCGTCGGCGGGCAGCGAGGGCGGTGAGCCGGCGGAGAAGACGTACACGGTGAAGCCGGGCACCACCGTGACCGTGGAGCCGCCGCAGCCGGCGGGTGCCAAGGGGGTGTTCGCGGTGACCGTGGAGAAGGTCTCCGGCGGGCCGGTGCACGCCTCGCGGACGCTGGCGCTGCCCAAGGACGGGGTGCCCATGTTCACGATCCAGCCGCTGGCGGACGACCGTTCGTCGGTGGAGGTGCCGGAGGCGGAGCAGGACCTGTCGATGCTCAACCGCTGATGCTCGCTCTGCGAGCTCTGAACCTCTGAACGGCGGCGGGCCGGGCGGTCCCGGCGGCCTCCACGGGGGCGGCGGCTCAGTCCTGGCCGTAGCGGGGGTCGACCGACTCCGGGGCGAGCCCGAGGAGTTCGGCGACCTGCTCGACCACGACCTCGTGCACCAGCAGGGCGCGCTCCTCGCGGCCCTTGGTGCGGATCTCCACCGGGCGGCGGAAGATCACGATCCGGTCGGGGGCGTCGCCGTGGGCGGCCACGTAGCGGCCGAGAGGGACGGAGTCGCCGTCGAAGTCGAAGGCGTCCAGCCCGTCGGGGTCGCTCAGCGCGCCCCCGGCCTCACTCCTGGCCACCGGCACCTCGCGGACCACGAAGTCCACCGCGGCGAGCTGCGGCCAGCGCCGCTCCAGCCGCTCCGCGGAGTCGTGCACGAGGTCGGTGAACGCCTCGCCGCGGCTGACCGACAGCGGCACTTGGGGCGGGGCGATCGGCCCGCGCATGCCGCGTCCATGACGGTCGCGGTGGCGGGGGCGCGGCCCGGATCGGCTGGGGACACCCCCGGCGCCGGCCGGAGGAGGTACGCGGTTGTCCATCACTCTTGAGGGTATCTGTCGGCCGCCTCGTAGGACGTGGCTGTCGTGCATCCCGGGAATGTCGCCTGATGAACATTCCGGCCAGCCCTGTGATCAATTATGGTCAGATACCGGACCGTCCGGTCTGCTTGCGCGGCTCCGGGGAGGGGCGCCGCCGTGCCCCGCCCCCTTGGGTGAGACCCTGTTCACCAGTCCCCGCGCAGGTCAGCGGGGTGGGGAGAAGCAGGCGTCCACAGGACGAACCAGGACGACACGGAGGGGTGAGCCGGGGGTGAGTCGTCGCGGCCCGCTCAAGAGTGCGGTACCGTCCAACGTCGTGAGCCCTGTACGTCGCTGTTCGCGCACCGCGTGCGGCCGCCCGGCCGTCGCGACGCTGACGTACGTCTATGCCGACTCGACCGCCGTCCTCGGACCGCTCGCCACCTACGCCGAACCCCACTGCTACGACCTGTGCGCCGAGCACTCCGAGCGCCTGACCGCGCCCCGCGGCTGGGATGTCGTCCGGCTCGCCCTCGACAGCGGCCCCGCCCGCCCCAGCGGTGACGACCTCGAAGCGCTCGCCAACGCCGTGCGCGAGGCCGCCCGCCCGCAGGAGCGCGCCGTCCAGCCCGGCCCCCCGCCCGGGGCCGGCGGCCGCGAGGCCGATCCCATGGAGGTCGCCCGCCGCGGCCACCTCAGGGTCCTGCGCTCACCCGACAACTGACGCCCGCCCGGCGGCCGCCGGACATCCCGCCCGAACGCCGTCGCGCCGAACTGACGCCCCGGGCGGCCGCCCCTGGACCGGACCGTCAGTGCCTCCCGGTAGGTTTGTCTCCCCGTACCGGACCCAGGAAGGCGTTGGCTGTGGCTGATCTGTCGCAGATCGTGAAGGCATACGACGTACGCGGTGTGGTCCCGGACCAGTGGGACGAGACCATGGCGGAGCTCTTCGGCGCCGCCTTCGCCGAAGTGACGGGCGCGAGCGCCGTCGTGGTCGGCCACGACATGCGCCCCTCGTCGCCCGGCCTCGCGGGCGCCTTCGCCCGCGGTGCGGCCGCTCGTGGCGTGGATGTCACCGAGATCGGCCTCTGCTCCACCGACCAGCTCTATTTCGCGAGCGGTCACCTCGGGCTGCCCGGTGCGATGTTCACGGCCAGCCACAACCCCGCGCAGTACAACGGCATCAAGATGTGCCGGGCCGGCGCCGCCCCCGTCGGGCAGGACACCGGCCTCGCCGAGATCCGCGCCCTCGTCGAGGGCTGGCTCGAAGCCGGCGCCCCCGAGCCCGCGGCCGCCCCCGGCACGGTCACCCGGCGCGACGTCCTCAAGGACTACGCCGCCCACCTGCGCTCCCTCGTCGACCTCAGCGGCATCCGCCGGCTCAAGGTCGTCGTCGACGCGGGCAACGGCATGGGTGGGCACACCGTGCCCACCGTCTTCGACGGGCTGCCCATCGACCTCAACGCGATGTACTTCGAGCTGGACGGCACCTTCCCCAACCACGAGGCCAACCCCCTCGACCCCAAGAACCTCGTCGACCTGCAGGCGCGCGTGCGCGAGACCGGCGCCGACATCGGGCTCGCCTTCGACGGCGACGCCGACCGCTGCTTCGTCATCGACGGCAACGGCGACCCCGTCTCGCCGTCCGCGATCACCGCGCTCGTCGCGGCGCGCGAGCTCGCCAAGCACCCCGGCGGCACGGTCATCCACAACCTGATCACGTCGTGGTCCGTGCCGGAGGTCGTCAAGGAGTGCGGCGGCACGCCCGTGCGCACGCGCGTGGGCCACTCCTTCATCAAGCAGGAGATGGCCCGCACCGGCGCCATCTTCGGCGGCGAGCACTCCGCGCACTACTACTTCCGCGACTTCTGGAACGCCGACACGGGCATGCTCGCCGCCATGCACGTCCTCGCCGCGCTCGGCGGGCAGAGCGGCCCGCTGTCCGAGCTGGTCGCCGAGTACGACCGGTACGCCGGCTCCGGCGAGATCAACAGCACCGTCGCCGACCAGGCCGGGCGGACGGCCGCCGTCCGCGCCGCGTACGAGGGGCTGCCGGGCGTCGAGCTGGACGAGCTCGACGGCCTCACCGTCACCACCGCCGACTGGTGGTTCAACCTCCGCGCCTCCAACACGGAACCGCTCCTCCGCCTGAACGTCGAAGCCCGCGACGAGCAGACGGTGACCCGCGTACGGGACGAGGTCCTGGCAATCGTCCGCGCGTAAGCCCTCCGGGCAAGGCGACGCACGACCCGCCGCAACGGCGAGCAACCGGATCCGGCCTTTCCGGCGGTGCCGTCCGGGCCTGTGCCGGGTCCGGCACCGCCGGTGCGCGCCGTCGTGGCTGGTCGCCGCGGCGGCGGGAGAGATGCCGGTGCGCCGACGGGAATGGACGCGGCTTCGGCCCATGAACCCCGCCGCAACGGCGAGCAACCGGATCCGGCCTTTCCGGTGGTGCCGTCCGGGCCTGTGCCGGGTTCGGCATCGCCGGTGTGCGGCGTCGTGGCTGGTCGCCGCGGCGGCGGGAGAGATGCCGGAGCCGACAGGACTGGACGCCTGTTTCGGCCCCCTGAACCCGCCGCAACGGCGAGCAACCGGATCCGGCCTTTCCGGCGGTGCCGTCCCGGCCTGGGCCGGGTCCCGCACCGCCGGTGCGCGTCGTCGCGGCGGGCGCCGCCGAGGCGAGAGGCGCCGGAGCCGGCTTCGGCCCCCTGAGTCCGCCGCAACGGCGAGCAACCGAAATCCGGCCTTTCCGGCGGTGCCGTCCCGGCCCGGGCCGGATCCCGCCCCGCCGGTGCCCGGCACGGGCAGGCAGGGCGGCCGGGGCCGCTGCGACGCCGGCGCCCCGCACGGGCGGAAGGGGCCGCGCGCCCGCGCGCCCCGCATGCCGCGCTTCCCCCGGCGGAGCGCGAAGGTACTCTGGCCGCACAGAGACGTACATCCCGAAGGGAACCCTCATGCCGCTCGAAGCCGGTCTCCTGGAGATCCTCGCCTGCCCGGCGTGCCACGCGCCTCTGCGCGACGAGTCCGCCTCCGAGGAGTCCCCCGAGCTGGTGTGCGAGGGCGACGGCTGCGGCCTGGCCTATCCCGTCCGGGACGGCATCCCCGTCCTGCTCGTGGACGAGGCCCGGCGCCCGGCCTGACGCAGGCGCCCGCCCGACCGCCCGACCCGTCCCCCGGCCCCGCCGGGAGGGCGCCCCGCACGGCGTACACCACGGCGTACACGACGGCGACCCGGAGGCTGATCCACGGTGTTCGACGAGTCACTCCTCGATGATCCCGACGCCCTGTCCCGCGCCGACCTCCACGGCCTCCTGCGCGGCGCCGCAGAGTCGGGCGCCCGGGTCCGCACGGCCGCCCGCAACGCCGCGGAAGCCGGCGTCACCGCGCTCCGCCCGGACGGCCGCCCCCGCGCGGTGCTCGTCGCCGGGCCGGGCCCGGCCGCCGGCTGCACGGCGGACCTGCTCACCGCGCTCGCCGGAGGCAGCGCCCCCGTCACCCTGATCCGGCCGACCGGCGTGGCCCCCGCCCCCGGCGCCCTGCGCTGGACGCTCCCCGGCTGGACCGGCCCCCTCGACCTGCTGCTCGTGGCCAGCCCGGACGGCACGGAGCCCGGCCTCGCGATCCTGCTGGAACAGGCGTACCGCCGGGGCTGCTCCGTCGTCTGCGTCACCCCGGCCGGTTCCCCGCTCGCCGACGCCACCGCCCAGGCCCGCGGCCTGGCCGTCCCGCTGACGACGTCGCCGAGCGAGGCCCGCGCGGGCGGCGAGCCCGCCGTCGGCAGCGAGGACCGGCCGGCCGGAGAGCGCCCCGCGCTGCCCGCGGGCCCGGGCCTGCTGTGGTCCCTGCTGACGCCCCTGCTCGTCCTCGCCGACCGCATAGGGCTGCTCGCCGCCGACCCCTCCGCCGTCGAGGCCCTCGCCGACCGTCTCGACCAGGTCGCCGAGCGCTGCGGGCCGGCCATCGCCACGTACAGCAACCCCGCCAAGACGCTGGCCGCCGAACTGGCCGGCACCGTCCCCCTCATCTGGACGGACGGGGAGCTGGCCGCCGCGGCCGGCCGGCACTTCGCGACGGTCCTCGCCGCCCTCGCCGGCCGCCCGGCCCTCGCCGCCGAGCTCCCGGAGGCCCTGACCGCCCACGGCACCCTCCTCTCGGGCGACTTCGCCGCCGGCGCCGACCCGGAGGACTTCTTCCGTGACCGCGTGGAGGAGCCGGAGACCCTGCACGCCCGCGTCGTCCTGCTCCGCGAGCAGGAGCCGGGCGTCACCTCACCCGCCCCCGCCGCCCGCGAACTCGCCCTGCAGCGCGAGACTCCCGTCAGCGAGCTGGAGCCGACGGACGCCGACAGCCCCCTGCAGACCGCCGCCGAACTGCTGGCCATCACGGATTTCGCCGCCGTCTACCTGGCCCTCGCCTCGACCCCGTAGACGTAGAGACGACGCACACGTGACGCACGTGATGCACCCGTCACGGCACGTCACGCCCCGTCACGCCGCCGACGCCGTACGCACCCGACAGTCAGGAAACCGCCTGCATGGACCGCCTCGTCAACACCGTGCGCCCCTACGCCTGGGGCTCCGCCACCGCGATCCCCGAGCTGCTGGGCACCGCCCCGACCGGTGAGCCGCAGGCCGAACTGTGGATGGGCGCCCACCCCGGCGCCCCCTCCCGCGTGGCCCGGGGTGGCGACGGAGCGGACCTGCGCCCCCTGTCCGAGGTCATCGCCGCCGACCCCGAGGGCGAGCTCGGCCCGCGGACCGTCGAGCGCTTCGGCCCCCGGCTGCCCTTCCTGTTCAAGGTCCTCGCGGCGGCGTCCCCGCTCTCCCTCCAGGTCCACCCCGACCTCAGCCGGGCCGAGGCCGGCCACGCCGCGGAAGAGGCCCGCGGCGTCCCTCTCGACGCCCCCCACCGCAACTACAAGGACACCAACCACAAGCCCGAACTCCTGTGCGCCCTCACCTCCTTCGAGGGCCTCTGCGGCTTCCGCGCCCCCGACGAGACGGCCGGCATCCTCGCCGCGCTCGACGTCGACTCCCTCAAGCCGTACGCCGACCTCCTGCACGCCAAACCGGAGGCGGACGCCCTGCGCGAGGTCCTCACGGCGGTCCTCGCCGCCGACCACACGGACATGGCCCGCACCGTCACCGAGACGGCCGCCGCCGCCGAACGCCTCGCCGCGCAGGAGGGCCCGCACCGGGAGGTGTACGCCGCCTGCGCCTCCCTCGCCCGGCACTACCCCGGCGACCACGGCGTCATCGCCGCCCTGCTCCTCAACCACGTGCGCCTCCAGCCCGGCGAAGCCCTCTACCTGGGCGCCGGCGTCCCGCACGCCTACCTCGACGGCCTCGGCGTCGAAATCATGGCGAACTCGGACAACGTGCTGCGCTGCGGCCTGACGCCCAAGCACGTCGACATCCCCGAACTCCTGCAGGTCGTCCGCTTCGAGAGCACCGCCCCCGCCGTCCTGCGCCCGGAGGCCGACCCCGGCGGCGAGGAGGTCTACGGAACCCCCGTCGAGGAGTTCCGCCTCTCCCGCTTCGACCTCGCGCCCGGCGCCGAGGCCGCCCTGCCCACCGGCACCCCCCAGATCCTCCTGTGCACCTCGGGCACCGCCGTCCTGCGCCGGACGGACACCGGCGAGGAGCTGCGCCTGCGCCGGGGCGAGTCCGCCTTCGTACGGGCAGCCGAGCCGGTCGCGCTCGCCGGTGACGACGCCCGGGTCTTCCGCGCCACGGTCGCCGTCTGAGCCCCCGCCCGCCCGGCGGCTGCAACAATGACCCGCCGTAGCAGTAAAGGAAGCGCAAAGCCCGGCGGTCCGGTGTCCGGCGAGGACCGGGGCGGAGAGCAGGGCGGAAGGGACACCCCGCACACATGAGTGCATCAGGCGGAACCAAGGCCATCGTCGCGGCGCTCGGCGCCAACCTGGCCATCGCCGTGGCGAAGTTCGTCGCGTTCGGGTTCAGCGGCTCGTCGTCGATGCTCGCCGAAGGAGTGCACTCGGTCGCCGACTCCGGCAACCAGGCGCTGCTCCTGCTCGGCGGCAAGAAGGCCCAGCGCAAGGCCAGCGAGGAACACCCCTTCGGCTACGGCCGCGAGCGCTACATCTACGGCTTCCTCGTCTCGATCGTCCTCTTCACCATCGGCGGCGTCTTCGCGCTCTACGAGGGCTACGAGAAGATCAAGGAACCGCACGCGCTGGACAACTGGTACTGGCCCGTGGGCGTCCTCGTCTTCGCGGTCATCGCGGAGGGCTTCTCCTTCCGCACAGCCGTCAAGGAATCCAACGAGCTGCGCGGCAAGCAGTCCTGGCGCCAGTTCGTCCGCACCGCCAAGGCCCCCGAGCTGCCCGTCGTGCTCCTGGAGGACTTCGGCGCCCTCGTCGGCCTCGTCCTGGCCCTGGGCGGCGTCGGCCTCGCCATCATCACGGGCAACGGCGTCTGGGACGGCATCGGCACCCTCTGCATCGGCGCCCTGCTGGTCCTGATCGCCCTCGTCCTGGCCTCGGAGACGAAGTCGCTGCTGCTCGGCGAGGCGGCGGGACCCGAGCAGGTCGCGAAGATCCGCGCCGCGGCCGTCGACGGCGAGACGGTCACCCGCGTCATCCACATGCGCACCCTCCACCTGGGCCCCGAGGAGCTCCTCGTCGCGGCGAAGATCGCGGTCCAGCACGACGACACGGCGACCGAGATCGCGAACGCGATCGACGCGGCCGAGGCCAGGATCCGCGCGGCGGTCCCGATCGCCCGCGTCATCTACCTGGAGCCGGACGTCTACCGCGAGGAGGCCGCGGCAGCCGGAGAGGACCCGGCAGCGACCCCGGGCGGCCCGGGCCCGCGCTGAGCGCCGGCCGCCCGCGCGCGGTGACCGGGCCGGACCGGCCCGGTCACCGCACCTCCTGCAGCACTCTCACGAGCACCTCCGCCTCCCCCTCGGCCGACAGCAACCGCTCCCGGAACCCCGGATCCATCAGCTTCCGAGACAGCATGGCCAGGATCCGCAGGTGCTCGTCGCCCGCGGCGGCACCCGGCACGGCGATCATGAAGACCAGCCGGGCCTTCGTCCCGTCCAGCGCCCCCCACTCGATCCCCTCGTCCGACCGGGCGAAGCCCACGACCGGCGCCGACACCGCATCCGTCTTCGCGTGCGGGATCGCGATCTCCTCCCCGAGACCGGTCGTGCCCAGCTCCTCCCGCGCGAGCGCCGCCGCCACCAGACCGTCCACGTCGGACACCGCACCGCTCGCCGCGAGCAGCCCGGCCATCTCCCGGATCGCCGCCTCCTTTCCGCGCGCCGCGAGGCGCGGCCGCACGGTCCGGGCGGTGAGATACCCGGAGAGCGCCGAAGCGGCCTCTACGGGCCCCGGCTCAGGCCCGGGCTCCGCCTCTGCCTTCGCCTCCGGAGCCGCTGCCCCCGGCACCGCAACGGAGGCCTGCCTCCCCACCGTCATCAAGGTGACGGTCGTCAGAGCCGTCACCACCGTTCCGACGGCGATCGCGACGAAGAACATCGGCACCCCGCCGACCGCCCCCAGCGCCGCCACCACCGGTCCCCCGTGCGGCACGCTGTCCGAGACCGCCGCCAGCCCGGCCACCGCCCCGGCCACCGCGCCGCCGGCCATGTTCGCCGGAATGACCCGCGCCGGACGGGCCGCCGCGAACGGGATGGCGCCCTCGGTGATGCCGAAGCACCCCATGAACAGCGCCGCCAGCCCCGTCTCCCGCTCCTGCGCGCCGAACAGCCCCCGCCGCAGCAGCGTCGCGAGCCCTTGCCCGAGCGGCGGCACCGGGATCGCGGCCGCGCACATGCCCATGATCTCCGGGTTCTTCGAGACCAGCCCCGCGCCGAACAGGAACGCCGTCTTGTTGACCGGCCCGCCCATGTCGAAGGCGATCATCAGTCCGAGCACGACGCCGAGCAGGGCGGCGCTCGTCCCGGTCAGCCCGCCCAGCCAGCCGGTGAGGTGCTCGAAGACCCACGCGATCGGCCGGCCGATGACGTAGACGAAGAACAGGCCGAGCGACGTCGTGGCCACGACCGGGATCACGATGACCGGCATGACCGGCCGGACGAAGTCCGGCACCCTGACCTTCTTGATCCACACCACCAGGTAGCCCGCCAGGAACCCCGTGGCGATCGCCCCGATGAACCCCGCCCCCGCCTTGCTGCCGTACAGCTCCCCATGGCTCGCGATCCATCCGCCGGCCATGCCCGGCACGAGCGCCGGCCGGTCGCCGATCGCGTAGGCGATGTAGCCGGACAGGACGGGGATCATCAGCGTGAAGCCGATGACGCCGATGTCGTTGACGGACTGCCAGAACGAGCTGTCGAAGACGATCCCCTGCGGCGTCGTGCGCCCGCCCAGGGCGAGTGACACGGCGATCAGCAGACCGCCGACGACCACGAACGGGATCATGTACGAGACGCCGTTCATCAGCGCCTTGTAGACGGAGCCGCGCTCCTTGCCGCCGGCGCCGCCCGCACCACCGAACAGCTCGCCGCCGCCCCCACCCCCGCCGCCGGCTCCCCGCGCCCGGTACACCGGCGCGTTCAGCACGTCCCGGATCAGCCGCTCCGGATGGTGGATGCCCTCCGCGACGGCAACCGACAGCACCCGCTTCCCCGCGAAGCGGCTGAGGTCGACGTCCTTGTCGGCGGCGACGATGATGCCGTCCGCTTCGGCGATCTCGCGCTCGGACAGCACGTTCTCCGCCCCGATCGACCCCTGCGTCTCGACCTTCATCGCGTGCCCGAGCTCCCGCGCGGCCCCGGCCAGCTTCTCCGCCGCCATGTACGTGTGCGCGATCCCCGTCGGACAGGCGGTCACCGCGAGCAGCTTGAGCCCCCGGCCGGCTGCACTGGCTGGACTGGCCACGTGGGCCTCCTCACAACGGATCGCTCGCGGCGGCCTGCCGCGTCCTCGCGCTGATCGCATCCTGCAACACCTGACCTGCACAGGAAACAAGGACATTCCAGGGTCAGCAGCCGGGAGTTCGACGGAATCTGACGTTCCGGAGGATCGGGCGCCGGTGGGGGTGGGGTTCGGCAGGCACCCCGGTGTAGATTCGTGGACGAGCCAGACGTCGCTGCTGATGGCGGTCGGGCGGCCCGCACGACGGACCGGCCGAGGGAGAGAGGGCCTCCGACGGACTGCGCTGCGGTCGGGGCACCGGTGTGTCTCGTGTGTCCAGCTGCTCAGGCAGCCCGACCGCATGCACGGCCGTGTCCACCCTCGCTCGCCCTTCACAGAGGAGCAGCCCGTATGACCACCACTTCCCCCGGCCAGGACTTCAAGGTCGCGGACCTCTCGCTGGCGGCCTTCGGCCGCAAGGAGATCACGCTGGCCGAGCACGAGATGCCCGGTCTGATGGCGATCCGCAAGGAGTACGCGGAGGCGCAGCCGCTGGCGGGTGCGCGCATCACCGGCTCGCTGCACATGACGGTCCAGACGGCCGTCCTGATCGAGACCCTCGTGGCGCTCGGCGCACAGGTCCGCTGGGCTTCCTGCAACATCTTCTCCACCCAGGACCACGCCGCCGCCGCCATCGCCGTCGGCCCGAACGGCACCCCGGAGAACCCGCAGGGCGTGCCGGTCTTCGCCTGGAAGGGCGAGACCCTGGAGGAGTACTGGTGGTGCACGGAGCAGGCCCTGACCTGGCCGGGCACCGCCACCGGCGGCCCGAACATGATCCTCGACGACGGCGGTGACGCCACCCTCCTCGTCCACAAGGGCGTCGAGTTCGAGAAGGCGGGCTCCGCGCCCGACCCCTCGACGGCGGACAGCGAGGAGTACGCCGAGATCCTCAAGGTCCTGAACCGCACCCTCACCGAGAACCCGCAGAAGTGGACCCAGCTGGCGTCCGAGATCCGCGGCGTCACGGAGGAGACCACCACCGGCGTCCACCGCCTGTACGAGATGCAGCGCGAGGGCACGCTCCTCTTCCCCGCGATCAACGTGAACGACGCGGTGACCAAGTCGAAGTTCGACAACAAGTACGGCTGCCGCCACTCGCTGATCGACGGCATCAACCGCGCCACGGACGTGCTGATCGGCGGCAAGGTCGCGGTCGTGTGCGGCTACGGCGACGTGGGCAAGGGCTGCGCCGAGTCGCTGCGCGGCCAGGGCGCCCGGGTCATCATCACCGAGATCGACCCGATCAACGCGCTGCAGGCGGCGATGGACGGCTACCAGGTCACCACCCTGGACGAGGTCGTCGAGACCGCCGACATCTTCGTCACCACGACGGGCAACAAGGACATCATCATGGCCTCGGACATGGCCAAGATGAAGCACCAGGCCATCGTCGGCAACATCGGCCACTTCGACAACGAGATCGACATGGCCGGCCTGGCGAAGATCCCCGGCATCGTGAAGGACGAGGTCAAGCCCCAGGTCCACACCTGGACCTTCCCCGACGGCAAGGTCCTGATCGTGCTGTCCGAGGGCCGCCTGCTGAACCTGGGCAACGCGACCGGCCACCCGTCGTTCGTGATGTCGAACTCGTTCGCGGACCAGACCCTGGCCCAGATCGAGCTGTTCACGAAGCCCGAGTCCTACCCGACCGACGTCTACGTCCTGCCGAAGCTGCTGGACGAGAAGGTCGCCCGGCTCCACCTGGACGCGCTGGGCGTCAAGCTGACCACGCTCCGCCCGGAGCAGGCCGCCTACATTGGTGTCCCGGTGGAGGGTCCGTACAAGCCGGACCACTACCGCTACTGACACCGATGCAGCACGACCAGTAACACGACCAGCAAGACGAACCGCACCACGAAGAGCAACACGAACAGCGATCGGTAGCAGGCCCCTGCCGGGAAGGCAGGGGCCTGTCCCCGTTCTGTCGAGGACCCCACCATGCCCCGCGGCCGCTACTCGCTCCACGATCCGCACGACCACACCCCCCTCGGTGAAGAGCACTTCCACTGCGCCACCGGCCCCTCCGGCTGGCGCTACGTCTCGCAGCTCACCACTCCGGCCGGCGCACACGCCGGCTCCGTCGACCTCACCCTCGACGACCTCGGCCGCCCCATCCGCCTGCAGCTCCAGGCCGCGGACTGGCAGGTGCGCGGCGCGGCCCTGGACGGAGTGACCTGGGTGCGTACGGACCCGTCCGGGGAGCACGCCGCGGAGGGCAATGTCCCCCAGGCGCGCGCCTTCACAGGCGCGTCCCCCGCGTTCTACGTCGCGCTGTCGCGTGCCCTGCGCCTGACGCCGGGCGCGGGCGCCACACGCATCCGGCTGGTCGGCTTCACCACCCCCGTCCTGGCCCCCCGGACCCTCGACCAGTCGTGGGCCCTGGTGAGCAGGACAGCACACGCCACTGACAACGGCCCGCTTCAGGTGGACGAGTACCAGGTCAGCGACCTGGAGACCGGTGAGCAGCACACGGTGAACCTGGCCGGCGACGTGGTCCTGTCGGCACCCGGCATCGAGCTGGAGGACCTGGACAGCCCGCCGTCGGCGTTCACCTGAGGTGCCCGTGCGGTGCCTCGATGTGCGGAGGGCCAGGTCAGCCTGGTACTGTCCTCTTCGCCTCACAAGACCTGTTGACACGGGAGGAGTGGGGAGGTAGATTCGAACGGTTGCCGGGGGAGCTGGACAGGCTCCCAAGCAGCGGTTAGTGTCTATAGCGCTCTGGGTGCGAACGGGATTCGCTCCGAGCACCTCGATTCCTTATCGGAAAGCGGAAAGCCGATTAGCTCGGCCGGAAAGCGTCTGATAAAGTCGGGGACACCGCCGGAAAGCGAAAGCTGAAAGGCAAAACCCCGCTCCAACAGGGGGCCGGAAAAGTGATTCGGACCGGAAACGGAACGGAAAACGGATCTGGTAAGGTTGGAAACACCGAAGGGAAGCGCCCGGAGGAAAGCCCGAAAGGGTGAGTACGAAGGAAGCGTCCGTTCCTTGAGAACTCAACAGCGTGCCAAAAGTCAACGCCAGACTATAAAATACCCCGTCTCCAGCCGCATGGCTGGGACGCGGTTCCTTTGAAAGTCCTGCCGGTCCCTTGGGGGGCTGGTAGGCGACACAGCGAGGACGCTGTG
>NZ_JBPQTW010000009.1:0-75855 GCF_051386535.1 Streptomyces sp. URMC 127 | reverse complement strand
CCGCCCTGCCCTCCCGCAGCCATCTGCGCGCCACCGCCCACCTCGACCCCGGGGCGACCGCACGGCTGCGCCGGCTGGCCGCGTCCGTCCGGGCCACCTGGACCGACGTCCTCTTCGCCGCCCAGGCCCTCTACGTCGCCCGCGCCACCCGCAGCGAGGAGGTCGTCCTCGGCCTGCCCATGATGGGCCGCATGGGCTCCGTCGCCCTGCGCGTGCCCGGCATGGTCATGAACGTCCTGCCGTTGCGCCTGACCGTCACCCCCGGCACGACCTTCGCCGAACTCGTCCACCAGACCGTCCTCGGCATCCGGTCCGCCCGCCGCCACCAGCGCTACCGCTACGAGGACATCCGCCGCGACCTCGGCCTGCTCGGCGAGGGCCGGCCGCTCACCGGCCCGCTCGTCAACGTCATGCCCTTCGACTACGGGCTCGCGTTCGCCGGTGCCCGCGCAGGCGCGCACAACCTCGCCCCCGGGCCCGTCGACGACCTCACCATCGGCATCTACGACCGCGCCGACGGCAGCGGCCTGCGCATCGACTACGACGCCAACCCCGCCCGCTACGGCCAGGACGAACTCGCCGCCCACCAGGCCCGCTTCCTGGACCTGCTGAACCGGCTCGCCGAGCGCGACCCGCACCTGCCGACCGGCGGCCTCTCCCTGGCCACGGCCGCCGAGCGCGAGCAGGTCCTCACCGAGTTCAACGACACGGCGACCGACGTGCCGCCCACCACCCTCATCGGCCCCGTCGAGGCCCGCGCCGCCCGCACCCCGCACGCCACCGCCCTCGTCTGCGGCGCCGAGACCCTCACCTACGCGCAGCTCAACGCCCGCGCCAACCGGCTCGCCCGCCACCTCGCGGGCCTCGGCGTCCGCCCCGGCACGGTCGCCGCCGTCGCCCTGCCGCGCTCCACCGAGCTCGTCGTCGCGCTCCTCGCCGTCCTCAAGGCGGGCGGCGCGTACCTGCCGCTCGACACCGCCGACCCGGCCGCGCGCCTGCGCGACATGCTGGACACCGCGGCCCCCGTGTGTGTCGTGACCGACCGCGCGGGCAGCGCCGCCCTCCCCGCGGGCGCGCCGCCCGCCGTCGCGCTCGACGACCCCGCGGTCCGCGAGGCGCTCGCCGCCCAGCTCCCCACCGACCCCGGCCGGGCCCTGACGCCCCAGCACCCCGCGTACGTCCTGCACACCTCCGGGACCACCGGGGCCCCCAAGGGCGTCGTCGTCCCGCACTCCGCGATCGACAACCGGCTGCGCTGGATGCAGGGCCGGTACCCGCTCGCCCCCGGCGACCGCGTCCTGCACAAGACCCCCGCCGGCTTCGACGTCTCCGTGTGGGAGCTGTTCTGGCCGCTGCGCGAGGGCGCCACCCTCGTCGTGGCCGGGCCCGAAGCCCACCGCGACCCCGCCGAGCTCGCCCGCACCATCCGCGAACACGGCGTCACCGTCACCCACTTCGTGCCCTCGGTGCTGCAGCTCTTCCTCGCCGAACCCGAAGCGGCCCGCTGCACCGGCCTGCGGCACGTCTTCAGCAGCGGCGAGGTCCTGCCGCGCGGCACGGCCGGCGCCTTCCACCGGCTGCTCCCCGGCACCCTGCTGCACAACCTCTACGGGCCGACCGAGGCCGCCGTCGACGTCACCCACCACACCTGCCGGCCGGGCGACACCGGACCCGTCCCCATCGGACGGCCCGTCTGGAACACCCGCCTCTACATCCTCGACGCGGCCGGGCACCCCTGCCCGCCCGGCGTCCCCGGCGAGCTCCACCTCGCCGGCGCCCAGCTCGCCGACGGCTACCTCGGACGGCCGGACCTCACGGCCGAACGGTTCCTGGACGACCCCTTCGCGGGCCCCGGCGCGCGCATGTACCGCACGGGCGACCTCGCCCGCTGGCGGGCCGACGGCGAAGCCGAGTACCTCGGCCGCACCGACCGCCAGGTCAAGCTGCACGGGCGCCGCATCGAGCCGGACGGCATCGAGGCCGTCCTGCTGGCCGACCCCCGCGTCCGCGCCGCCTGCGCCGTCGTCCGCGAGGACCGGCCCGGCGACCGGCGCCTGGTCGCCTACGTGACTCCGGCCTCGGCGGATGCCGCCGCCGAGCCCGGCCCCGACGCCCTGCGCGAGCTGCTGGCCGCGCAACTCCCCGCGAGCACGGTGCCGGACGCCGTCGTGGTCCTGGACGCCTTCCCCACGGGCCCCAACGGCAAGCTCGACCGCGCGGCGCTCCCCGCCCCCGCCCCGGAGGCGGACACCGGCGGCCGCGCACCCGCAGGGCCGCGTGAGGAGACCCTGGCACGGCTGTTCGCCGAAGTCCTCGGCCTGCCGCACGTCGGCGCCGACGACAGCTTCTTCGCCCTCGGCGGCACCTCCCTGCTCGCGGCGCGCCTCATCGCGCGCATCCGCGACGTGTTCGGCGGCGGTGCGGCGGAGGACGAGGGCGGTTCCCTGGCTCTGGGCACCCTCTTCCGCGCGCCCACCCCGGCCGGCCTCGCCCGGCGGCTGGGCGACGAGGACGGCACGGGCCCCGGCTCGCTCGACCCCGTGCTGACGCTGCGCGCGACCGGCAGCCGCACGCCCCTGTTCGCCCTGCCCCCGGCCTCGGGCCTCGGCTGGTGCTACACAGGGCTGCTCACCGGCCTCGGCCCCGACCAGCCCCTCCACGCGCTCCGGGCGCGCGGGTTCGCGCCCGGGGAGGCGCTGCCCGCGACGCTGGAGGAGATGGCCGCGGAGCACGCCGAACGCATCCGCGCGGTCCAGCCGTACGGGCCCTACCGGCTGCTGGGCTGGTCGGCGGGCGGCGTCCTCGCGCACGCCGTCGCCGTACGGCTGCAGGAGGCCGGCGAGAAGGTCGGGCTCCTCGCCCTGCTCGACGCCTACCCCGGCGGCGCCGCGTCCGGGGAACAGGCCGTCCTCGGCGCCCTGCTGGACATGGCCGGGTGCGCCCGCGACGGCGACGCGCCCCTCACCCGGGACGGGGTGCTCGCCGCCCTCCGCGCCGACGGCGGGCCCTTCGCCGCGCTGACCGGCCGCACCCTGCGGTCCGCGGTCGACGTCGCGCTCGCCACGACGGAGCTGGCCGGGCGGCACCCGCACCGCGTCTTCGACGGCGACGTCCTCTTCTTCACCGCGACGGGCACGGAGCCGGCCGGCTCCCTGACGCGGGAGGCGTGGCGGCCGTACGTCACGGGTAGGGTGATCAACCACGATGTCGGCTGCACGCACGCACACATGACGCGGCCGGGACCGATCACGGAGGTCGCCCGGGCGGTGACCCGCCACCTGGGAGAGGGCTGAACGGATGCGCGTGAGCGGCGGACCGGGCATACGGCCCCGGGTCCTCGGCGAGGACCTGCTGCCGGGCGCGTGGACACCGGGCGGTCCGCCGCACGTATGGCTGCTGGACCTCACCGGCCTGCGGCCGGGCAGCTCCACGGACGAGGGGCCGGGGGCCGGTGGCCTGCCGGGCCGGGCGCACCCGGGCGGGGGCCCGGAGTCCGGCACGCCGCTCGCCGCCGCGCTGCGCGACCACGCCCGCATCCTCGACCCCGCGGAGCGCGACCGCGCCGCCGCGTTCGTGCGCGACCTGCACCGCGACCGCTACGTCGCCTCCCACATCGGGCTGCGGCTCCTCCTCGGCGCCTATCTGTCCGCCGACCCGGCCGCGGTCGTGCTCGTGCGCGAGCCGTGCCCCGGCTGCGGCGGGCCGCACGGCCGCCCGGCCGCCGCCGGCGCGCCCCTGCACTTCAACCTCTCGCACGCGGGCGACCTCGCGCTGTTCGCCTTCGCGGACACCCCGGTCGGCGCGGACGTCGAGCAGGTCCAGCCCCCCGAGGTGGTCGACGAGGTGGCGCGCGTCCTGCACCGCGACGAGACGGCGGAGCTGGCCGCGCTGCCCGCGGAGCGGCGCCCGGAGGCGTTCGCCCGCTGCTGGACGCGCAAGGAGGCCTACCTCAAGGGCACGGGCACGGGCCTGTCGGAGAATCCGTCCGTGACGTACGTCGGCACGGGCCCCGACCCGGCCTCCCCCGCGGGCTGGGCGCTGACGGACGTCGCGGCCCCGCAGGGGTACGCGGCGGCCGTCGCGGTCGCGAACGCGCACCGGCCGCGGCCGCCGCGTCCGGCGTAAGGGCGCGGGGGCGCATTCCGGGAGCGCGCGGGGGCGAGCCCCCGAATATACGGCGCACGACCCGGCGGCATTCCCCTGAATTTCCTATAACCTGGCTGGTCCGCGGAGGGTCGTGACGCATCGGGGGGAAATCATGCCGGCCTCTGCTTCGATCATCCTGTTCGTCTTCGGGGGCCTCATGGTCCTCATCTCCCTGCTCGGCAGCGGATTCTCGGTCCGGGAAATCTCCTTTCCCCGGATCAGCCCGGTGATCCGGTCCACGGCGGCCCTGCTCGGGGCCGGCCTCGTGGTCACCAGCATCGTCCTGCTCGCCAATAAGGATTCTTCCGGAAATACGGTGGCCGATCCTCCACCGGGAACCGCACCGCAGAAATCCGCATCACCGTCCTTACCCGCGGCGCCCTCCTCGCAGCCGGTGACGCAGCCCTCCTCGGCCGCACCGCCGCCGCCGGAGTCCTCGGCGCCCGTGCCGGGAACGCCCCGGTCCTCCGGCGCGACGGCGGCCCTGCTCGCCCACGTGCCGGACACCATCCGCCCGAGCTGCTCCGACGGCGACGCCTCGAAATTCCCGGCGTCGGTCGTCGCCGTGGTCGCGTGCACCCCGGCCACCGGATTTCCCGTGATCTACGCCCAGTTCGTGGACGACATCAGCACCCAGGGCGGATTCCAGCGGCTCGTCAGCGACGTTTCCTTCACTCAGGGCTCATGCGGCCCGTCCACCCCGCTCAGCGGCCGGCAGAAGTACAACAACGGCGGAAAGGAAGTCGGCGAACTCGCCTGCCACCGCGAACCCGGAGACAGCGACGCCTATCTCACGTGGTCCAGCGAGGACGTGAAGATCATCGCGCAGGCGCACGCCCCGCTCCCCTCGTACCCGCGACTGCTCGAATGGTGGAAGAACGCGGGCCCGGTGCACGGCACGGCCACGTGAGAAAGCGGGACCGCGGAAAATGCGGAACGGTGACGTCGCACCGAACGCCCCGGGAGCGGTGATGCCCGCCGGCGATTTCGTCCTGGAGATCAGCGGCGGGCCCGGCGGGCGGTACGCGGTGACCGTCTCCTCGCCCGCCGGCGAGGGCACGGCCTCGGTCGCCCTGGAGCCCGGAGCCGTCGGCGCCCGGCTCGCCGAGCTCCAACGGGCCGTCCTCGCCTCCTCCGTGACGCCGCGCGCGGCCGCCCTCGGCCTGGAGCGGCCCGTACGGGACGTGGGGGAGCAGCTCTTCCGCACCGTCTTCGACGCGCGCCTGCGCGCCCTGTACCTCGCCAGCCGCCAGCGTGCCGCCGAGCGCGACCAGGCGCTCCGCGTCGTCCTGCGCATCCGGGCGCCCGAACTCGCCGCCCTGCCCTGGGAACTGCTCCACGACGAGGAACTCGGCGGCTACCTGTGCCTGCACCAGCCCCTCGTCCGCTACGTCGACCTGCCCGAGCCGCTCGCCCCGCTGCGCTCCGGCCCGCCCCTGAAGATCCTCGGCATGACCTCGCTGCCCCGGTCCCGCGCGCCCCTGGACGCCGAGAGCGAGCGCGCCGCCCTCGCCGTCGCGCTGCGCCCGCTGACCGAGCGCGGGCTCGTCGACCTCGACTGGGTGGCCGGGCAGACCGCGGACGACCTCTCCCGCAGGCTGCTGCGGGGCTGCCACGTGCTGCACTTCATCGGGCACGGCGCGTACGACGCCGAGCGGCGCGAGGGCATGCTCACGCTGGCGGGCGCCGACGGGCGCGAGCACCACCTGCACGCCTCCGCCCTCGCCTCACTGCTCAGCGTGGCCCGGCCGAAGCCCCAGCTGGTCGTGCTCAACAGCTGCCAGAGCGGCATGGGCAACTCCGAGGACCTCTTCTCCAGCACCGCCGCGGTCCTCGTGCGCACCGTCCCGGCGATCGTCGCCATGCAGTTCGCCGTCACCGACAAGGCGGCCACCCGCTTCGCCGCGTCCTTCTACCAGGCGCTCGCCGGCGGCCGCAGCGTCGACGAAGCGGTGCGGGTCGGGCGGATCGCGCTCGTCGTCGACAAGGACGACAGCCTGGAGTGGGCGACCCCGGTGCTCTACCTGCGCGGCGGGGACGCCCGGCTCTTCGACATGCCCGAGCCGGCGGACGACCGCGGCACGGCCGCGGAGCGGGAGCCGGCCGGGGGCGCGGCGCCGGGGCCCGGCGGCGTACCGCCGAGACCGTGGTGGCCCCCGGAGGGCGCAGGGCCCGCGGACGGGCCGCCGCCCGGCCCGTCGTCCGGCCCGCCGCCCGGCCCCCGCATCACCCCGCGCGTCCTCAACGCCCGCCAGTGGGTGCACGCCCTCGCCTTCCACCCCGACGGCAGACGCCTCGCCACCGGATCCCGCAGCCGGGTCCGGGTCTGGGACGCCCTGACCGGCAACCGCATCTGGGAGCAGACCGCGGGCGGCTGGCTCTCTTCCGTCTTCGCCGCCGCCTTCAGCCCCGGCGGCCGCCGCCTCGTCACCGGCGGCGCCGACAACACCGTCCGCATCTGGGCGGCCTCCGACGGCGAGGAACTGCTGCGCCTGCGCCACGACCACATGGTCTTCGGCGTGGCCTTCAGCCCCGACGGCTTCCGCGTGGCCTCCGCCTCCGCCGACCGCACCGTCCGGCTGTGGGACTCCACCGGCGGCGACCCCATGCTGCGCATCACGCACGACCAGGTCGTCACCGACGTCGCCTTCAGCCCGGACGGCGCCCGGCTCGCCTCCGCCTGCGCCGACCGCTCGGTGCACGTGTGGTCCCTCGGCGGCGACGCGCTGCTGCGCCTGCGCCACGACCACCCGGTCAAGGCCGTCGGCTTCAGCCCCGACGGCGGCCGGCTGGCGACGGCGGGCGACGACGGCTGCGTCCGGCTGTGGGACGCGGGCACCGGCCACCAGCGCCTGCTGGTACGGCACGCCGCCGCGGTCAAGGACGTGGCCTTCAGCCCCGACGGCCGCTGGCTCGCCACGGCCTCCGCCGACCGTACGGCGGGCCTGTGGTCCGCAACGGACGGCGCGCGGGCGCTGCGCGTCCAGCACAACGGCCCGGTCCTGTGCGTCGCTTTCGCCCCGGACGGCGGATACCTGGCCAGCGGCAGCGAGGACAAAACCCTGAAACTCACCCCGGTACCGCCGCCCTGACCGCCGGCCGCCCCCGGCTCCGCCGGTGAGGGGGTGCGGTGGTTGCGCGCCGCGGCGGCGATCGGCCTGCCGGCCTGTGCCAAGGCTGGGGCCCGGCCTGGCACCGCCGGTCCGGTGCACGGTGGTTGCTCGCCGTGGCGGCGGAAGGGAATTGCCCGGCACTTGTGCCGACGCTGTCCTCGGTCGGCGCTGCCGGTCCGCCGCAACGGATGGTCGCCGGGGGCACTGGCCCGGCGGGCCGGTTCGGTGACAGACTGAGGACATGATCAACAGCGCCCCCGGCGGAGCCGGTTACGCGTGGGACGCGCTCGGTGGGGAGCCCGGGCTCCTGAGCGCCGTCACCTACGGCGGACCCGGCGGCACACTGCCCTCCCGGCTGCCCGTGCGTGAACTGGCCCGGGCCACCGTCACCGTGGCCGCCCTCGCCGCGGCCGAGCTGGCCGCCGCCCGGCGCGGCGGCGGCCCGCTGCCCGCCGTGCGGGTCGACGACGGCGCCGTCGCCACCGCGTTCGTCAGCGAACGGCACCTGCGCGTCGACGGCCGCGCCGGCGCCACGTTCGCGCCGCTGTCCCGCTTCTGGCGCACCCGCGACGGCTGGGTCCGTACGCACGCCAACTACCCGCACCACCGCGCCCGCCTGACCGAGGCACTCGGCCTGTCCCGTACGGCCGGACAGGACGTCACCCCCGACGACGTCGCCGCCGAACTCGCCCTGCGCGACGCCGAAGAGATCCAGGAGACCGTCAACGCGGCCGGAGGGCTGGCCGTAGCCGTGCGCTCGGCCGCCGCCTGGGCCGCACATCCGCAGGGCGCCGCCGTGACCCGGCGCCCGCTGCTCACCCTGGAGCGCATCGCCGACGGCCCCGTGCGCGTCCTGCCGCCGGACCCCGCGGCGCCCGCGGAGGGCCTGCGCGTGCTGGACCTCACACGTGTCATCGCCGGCCCCGTCGCCACCCGCACCCTCGGCCTGCTCGGCGCGGACGTGCTGCGGATCGACCCGCCGGGCCTGCCGGAGAGCCAGGACGCGCACAACGACACCGGCTTCGGCAAGCGTTCGGCCGTGCTCGACCTCGCGCGCCGCGCCGACCGGGCGGTCTTCGAGGACCTGCTCGCGCGCGCCGACGTCGTCGTGACCGGCTACCGTCCCGGCGCGCTCGACCGCCACGGCCTCTCCCCGGAGGCGCTGGCCGAGCGGCGGCCGGGCCTGGTCGTCGGTCAGCTGAGCGCCTGGGGCACGGACGGGCCCTGGGCCGGGCGGCGCGGCTTCGACAGCCTCGTCCAGGCGGCCTGCGGCATCGCCGTGACCGAGGCCGCCCCCGACGGCACCCCCGGCGCCCTGCCCGCGCAGGCCCTGGACCACGGCACCGGCTACCTCCTCGCGGCCGCCGTCCTGCGCGCGGTCACCGAGCAGCGCACCACCGGCGGCACCCGCCTCGCGCGCCTCTCCCTCGCGCGGACGGCGCACTGGCTCACCTGCGGCCTGCCGCCCGAGGAGGGCGAAGCCGGCGGCACGTACGAGGCGGGCGCCTGGCTCGCCGAGGCCGCCGGCCCGCTCGGCCGCATCACGTACGCGCGGCCGCCGGTGCACGTCGACGGCGCGCCCCGCGACTGGGCGAGGATCCCCGGCCGCTGGGGCACCGACACGCCGGAGTGGTCGTGACGACCCGCGGCGCCACCGGCCCCACCGGCGAAACCCGCGCCGGACCGTACGATGAAGCGGTGCCGGAATGGCTTGCCGAGGGGCCGCGCGTCGCGATCCGCCCCGTGACGCCCGGGGACGGGCCGGAGTTCACCCGCCTGGTCCGGGCCAGCGCGGACCTGCACCATCCGTGGATGGCCATGCCCACCACCGCGGAGGACTTCGCCGCGTACGCCGCCACGCTCGACGGCGAGCAGCGCGTGGGTCTCCTCGTGTGCCTGCGCGAGACCGGCCGCGCCGCGGGCTTCATCAACATCAACAACATCGCGCGCGGCCGTTTCCAGTGCGGCGCGCTCGGCTACGGCGCCTTCGTGCCGGCGGCCGGCCGCGGGCTCATGAGCGAGGGCCTCGGGCTCGTCCTGCGCCACGCCTTCGGCCCGCTGGGCCTGCACCGGCTGGAGGCGAACATCCAGCCGGGCAACGCCGCGTCGATCGCGCTGGTGAAGCGGCACGGCTTCCGCCTGGAGGGCTTCTCCCCGGCGTTCCTCTTCATCGACGGGGCGTGGCGCGACCACGAGCGCTGGGCGATCACGGCCGACATGCTGCCGGGACCGGCCACCAGCAGGACCGGCCACCACGACTGACCATCAGGACCGCCCCCAGGCTTGAGAAAGGTTGCCGTGCCCACGACCATCCGACGAGCCGTACTGTCCCTGCCCGCCGCCCCGCTCGGCGCGGAGAACCCGCTGCCGTCCCTCCGCACGGCCCGGGACGTCCACCGCCTCAGCCCCGCACAGCGCGCGGGCCTGCCCGCCGACATGGCCCGCCAGACGGGCTACGCACCCCTGCGCTCCGTCCTGCCCGTGCGCCGCCGCGACCACTACACCCGCAAGCGCGTCGTCACCGACCTCGACGCGATCGTCATCGAGAACGACCGGCTGCGCGCCACGGTCCTGCCCGGCCTCGGCGGCCGCGTCCACTCCCTCGAACACAAGGCCACGGGCCGGCAGCTCCTCTACGCCAACCCCGTCCTGCAGCCCGCCCACTTCGCCCTCAACGGCGCCTGGTTCTCCGGCGGCATCGAGTGGAACATCGGCGCCACCGGCCACACCCCGCTGTCCGTGGCCCCGCTGCACGCCGCCCGCGTGCCCGCGCCGGGCGGCGGGGAGATGCTGCGCCTGTGGGAGTGGGAGCGGCTGCGCGACCTGCCGTTCCAGGTCGACCTGTGGCTGCCCGGCGGCTCGGACTTCCTCTACGTGGGCGTGCGCATCCGCAACCCCCACCACCGCCCCGCGCCCGTCTACTGGTGGTCCAACATCGCCGTCCCCGAGGAGGAGGGGGCGCGCGTCCTCGCCCCCGCCGAGGCGGCCTGGCGGTTCGGCTACGAGCGCAGCCTGCGCCGGGTCCCGGTGCCCGAGTGGGAGGGCGCGGACCGCACGTACCCGCTGAACAGCACGCACGCCGCCGACTTCTTCTACGACGTGCCCGGCGGGGAGCGCCGCTGGATCGCCTCCCTCGGCGCGGACGGCCGCGGCCTCGTGCAGACCTCGACCGACGTGCTGCGCGGCCGCAAGCTCTTCGTCTGGGGCTCGGGCCGCGGCGGCCGGCGCTGGCAGGAGTGGCTCACGCAGCCCGGCACGGGCGGCTACGCCGAGATCCAGGCCGGGCTCGCCCGCACCCAGCTGGAGCACGTGCCGTTGGAGCCCGGCGGCGAGTTCGCCTGGCTGGAGGCGTACGGCCCGCTGGCGGCGGACCCGGCGGCCGTGCACGGCGCCGACTGGGCGGCTGCCCGCGCCGAGGCGGCGGCCCGGCTCGAAGCGGCCCTGCCCCGGGCCGCGGTGGACGCGGCGTACGCGGAGTGGCGCCCGTACGCCGACGCCGAACCGAAGGAGAGCCTGCACACCGGCTCCGGCTGGGGCGCGCTCGAAGCCGAGCGCGGGCACTACGACCTGCCGGGCACGCCCTTCGCACCGGAGACGCTGGGGGAGGAGCAGGAGCCCTGGCTGCAGTTCCTGCGGACGGGCTCGCACCCCCGCCCGGACCCGGCGCTGCCGCCCCCGCCCTCGCTCGTGTCGCCGCAGTGGCGGGAACTGCTGGAGACGACCGGCGAGGACGACCTCTGCGGCGCCTACCACCTCGGGGTGGGGTCGCCCGCTGGCACGCGGGCGACCGCTCGCAGGCGGTGCGCGCCTGGGAGGGGCGGGCGGAGCGCCTGTGGTTCGTCAAGCGCTGCCTCGCCTTCGCCGACGCCGAGGACGGCCACGCCGAGCGCGCCGCCGACCGCTATCTGGAGGCCTTCGAGGCCGCCCGCGGCGAGCGGCGCGAAGGCGCCTCGTGGACGGCAGCCATGACCGCGCTCGGCGAGGAGGCGGTGGAGGCCCTGCTCGCCGCCGGCCGCGCGGGCGACGCCGCGGCCGTGCTGGACGCCCTGCGCCCCGGCCTGCGCGAGCGCGGCCGCCTCCAGTTGCTCCGGGCCCGGGTGCTGCTCGCCGGGGGCGACGCCGCGGGGGCGCGGGAGATCTTCGACCGCGGCTTCGAGGTGGAGGACCTGCGCGAGGGCGACGAGACCCTCGGCGAGACCTGGTACGCGACCGAGGAGCGGCTGCTGGCCGGCGACGGCCCCGTCACGGCGGAGATCCGCGCCCGGGCGCGCGCGAAGCGGCTGCCCCGGCAGTACGACTTCAGGATGCGGCCGGCTCCGTAACGACGGCCGGGGCCTCGCCGCCTTTCTAGAACGATCGGTCTTGACCGATCGTTCTAGAAAGGGCTACTGTCAACACGTGGCCAGGACCAAGGAATTCGATCCCGACGCCGCGCTCCAGTCAGCCCTTGAGCTGTTCTGGCAGCGCGGCTACGAAGCGACGTCGATGGCCGACCTCGTCGGTCACCTGGGCATCGCCCGGGCGAGTCTCTACGCGACGTTCGGCAGCAAGCGCGACCTCTACCTCAAGGCCCTGGAGCGTTACGGCGACCAGCGCGGCCCCGGCGTCACCGAGGAACTGGCGCGCCCCGGCCCGGCCCTGCCGGCCGTGCGCGCGCTGGTGACCCGCTATGCCGAGGAGGCCGCCGGGGACGAGCTGCGGCGCGGCTGCTTCGTCACCAACACCGCCGTCGAGCTGGCGCCGCACGACCCCGACGCCGCCCGCAGCGTCGAGGACAGCTGGCTCGTCCTGGAGCGGGCGCTCATCTCGGCGCTGACCCGGGCCGCGGAGCAGGGCGAACTGCCCGCCGGCCGCGACCCCGTGGCGCTCGCGCGGATGCTGCTCGTGCTCTTGCAGGGCATGCGCGTCGTCGGCAAGGCCGCGTCCGGCCCGGCGCGGGTGCGGGACGCCGCGGAGCAGGCCCTCGCCCTGCTGGACTGACCACCCCGATCACGGCCCCTCGGATACGGGCCCCCGATCACGGCCGGCCCCCGGCCACAGAACCCACCGACCGTTCTCCGACCGTTCAGGAGTCTCGACATGACCGCACGCTTCACCGGCAAGACCGTCCTCGTCACCGGCGGCGGGACGGGCATCGGCCGGGCCGTCGCCCTCGCCTTCGCCCGGGAAGGCGCGCGCGTCGTCGTCGCGGGCCGCAGGGAGGAGCCCCTGAAGGAGACGGTCGCCTCCGTCGAGGCGGAGGGCGGCGAGGCCTTCGCCGTCACCGCGGACGTCACCCGCTCCGAGGACGTGCGGGCCCTCGTGGAGCAGACGGTGGCCCGCTTCGGCAGCCTCGACGTCGCCGTCAACAACGTGGGCCTGGCCGTACCGCCGGCCAAGGTCGCGGACGTGTCCGAGGAGGACTGGGACCTGATCGTCGCGACCAACCTCAAGGGCGTCTGGCTGTCCATGAAGCACGAGATCGGGCACATGCGCGCCCACGGCGGCGGCGCCGTCGTGAACATCGCGTCCAACCTCGGCGCGCACCGCAGGAAGCCCGGCTTCGGCGCGTACGCGGCCACGAAGGCGGCCGTCTCCGCCCTGAGCCGCAACGCGGCCCTGGACCACATCGGCGAGGGCGTGCGCATCAACGCCGTCAGCCCCGGGGCCGTCGAGACCCCGATGTCCTCGCGCCCCGGCGAGTCCGCGCCGGAGAAGGCCGAGCGGATGCGCCGCGAGGTGCCGGCCGGCCGGGCGGGCACCCCCGACGAGGTCGCGGCCGCCGTGCTGCACGTCGCCTCGGACGAGGCCGGCTACACCGTCGGCGCCGACCTCGTCCTCGACGGCGGCGTCACGGCGTGACGGCCGCCTCCTGCTGAGCCTGCTCCGTGGCGGCGGCCCGCTCACCGGCCTCCGCCGCGGGGCGGCGGGCCGTCAGCCACACGTACACGAGGATGCCCGCGAAGAGGAACAGCACGCCCTGGTAGACGGCCGCGTACCCGGCGCCCGCCACCAGCCAGAAGGAGAAGGCGAAGGCGCCCAGCGCGAGCACCATGTCCCGCGTGAACCGGTCGGCGCGCACCTTCTCGCGCCGCCCCGTCAGCAGGAAGTACACCTGCGCGGCCGCGGCCAGCAGGTAGGGGACCGTCGCGGAGAACGTCGTGATCAGGACCAGGATCTCGAAGACCCCGCCCACGCCCGAGGTGTAGTTCACGACGGTCAGGCCCGTGGCGAGCACCGTGGCGGCGAGCACGCCGAACGTCGGCACGCCGCGCTTCTTCTTCCCGAACGCGGCCGGGAACAGCCCGTCCTTCGCGGCGGCGTACGGGGCCTGGGCGCTCATCAGCGTCCAGCCGTTGAGGGCGCCCACGATGCTGATCACCGCGCAGGCGGCGATCAGCATGCCGCCCCAGTGGCCGCCGAACATCACGTCGACGGCGTCGGAGAACGGGGCCGTCGACTCGACCAGCTTGTCGTGCCGGACGGTGCCGAAGACCGAGACGGTGCCCAGCAGGTAGACCAGCGCGGCGCCCACGGTGCCCAGGACGCTCGCGCGCCCCACGTTGCGCTCCGGGTCGCGCACCTCGCCCGCGCTCATCGCGGCGGACTCCACGCCCACGTACGAGTAGAGCAGGATCGCGGCCGACGCCGTCAGCCCGCCGGTCCAGTTGCCGTCGGCGGTCGTGAACGAGCCGAGGTTGTCCGGGTCGAAGAAGAACAGGCCGACCACCGCGACGAACAGCAGCGGTACGAACTTCATCACCGTGGAGATCATCTGGACGGCGCCCACCCAGCGCGTGCCGGCCAGGTTCGCGAGCGCCGGCAGCCAGAGCATGGCCAGCGCCATGGCCAGGTCCCCCGCCATGGAGCCCTTGCCGGTGATCACGTGCAGATAGCCGACGCCGGCCACCGCGAGGGCCGCGTTGCTCACCCACGTCATGGTCCAGAACGACCACGCGGACAGGAAGCCGGCGAAGTCGCCGAAGGCCTCGCGCGCGTAGACGTACGGGCCGCCGGTGCGCGGATGGCGCTGCGCGAGCCGGCCGAAGACGAGCGCCAGGGCGATGGCGCCGGCGGTCAGGACGCCGAACGCCAGCAGGCTGACCGTGCCGAAGGGGGCGACGGACGCGGGCAGCAGGAAGATGCCGCCGCCGATGATGTTGCCCATGACCAGGGCAGTGGCGGTCGGGAGGCCGAAACGGCGGGTGTGCGTGCCGTCGGTGTCGTGCATGAGGGGGTGTGCCTCTCGGTCCAGCGGGCAGGTTCGCCAGGATGTGCGACACGACATGGTGACCGGAGCCGAGCCGTCCGCAAAATCCTTTGTTTTTGTCCCGCCGCCCCCGCCCGGCCACCGGAAAACCGGCTGCGATCGGGCGCCCCGGCCGTGATTCGTCCACCCGTGGTCATCCGGCGCGTCGCGTCGGCGTCACCCTTCGTCCGCCCGGCGTCCCCCTTCGTCGGTTCACCGTCACCCGCCCGCCCGTGTCGCCGTCACCTGCCCGCCCGTGTCGCCCCGCTCCGCACCCCGTGATCTGCCAAGGTGGACGGGGGCGGCAGCGGGCGGCCCCGGGGCCGGACAGGTGCTGCCGCCCGGTGCGGACGGCGCGGCGGTCGGAGGTACGGACGGATGCAGCCCAGCTTTCCCGCGCTCCCGGCCGGCACCGCGCCCGAGCGCGGCCTGCCCGTCCTGCCGGAGCTCGCCGCGCGCCTCGCGGAGGCCTCCCGGGACAGCGCGCCCGAACCGGTCGGCGGCGGCCCCGCCCTGCGCGCCGCCGCCTGCGGCTACTGGGCCCGGCGCGGCCTGCCGACCGTCCCCGAGCACGTCCTCGCCGCCCCCGGGGCGCAGCCTCTGCTGCTCGCGGTCCTCGCGGGCGCCGGCGGCGACGTCCTCCTCACCCGCCCCTGCGCCGCCTGGTACCCGCCGCTCGCCCGGATCGCCGGGCGCCCCACCTACCACGTGCCGGTGCCCGCCGAGTGCGGCGGCGTGCCCGACCCCTTCGCCCTGCTGGAGACCGTGCACCGGATCCGCGCCGAGGGCGGCAGGCCGCGCGTCCTCGTCCTGTCGCCCGCCGACGACCCCACGGGCTCGCTCACCCCGCCGGAGCTGCTGCACGAGGTGTGCGAGGCGGCAGCCGGCGAGGAGCTGACGATCGTCAGCGACGAGACCTGGCGCGACATGCGCCACGACCCCGGCGGCACGGTCTTCCTCGGCCCGGCCGAGATGTGGCCCGACCACGTCGTCGTCCTCACCGATCTGGCCGGCGGCCTCCTCCCCACGGCCTGGCCCGCCGCCGCGGCCCGCTTCCCCGCCGGGGGGCGCGGCCCCGTCCTGAGGGCGCGCGTCACGACGGCGCTCGCCGCCGTACGGGCCGAGCTGACCCCGCCCGTCGCCGCGGCCGCCGCGTACGCCCTGGACGAGCCGGAGCCCGTCCGTGCCCGCGCCACCGCGGCCACGCGGCTGTACGGGGCGCTCGCCCGCGCCGCGCGCGAGCGGCTCACCGCGGCCGGCGTGCTGAGCCGGCCCCCGCAGGCCGGCCCCTACCTCTACGCCGACCTCGGCGAGCTCCGCGCCCCGCTCGCCGCCCGCGCCATCACCGACTCCGTGGAACTGGAGGCACACCTCAGCACCGCCCTCGGCCGCCCCGTGCCCGGCGGCCACCGCTTCGGCGACGCGCCCGACGCCCTGCGGGTGCGCATCTCCACGCCGCCGCTCCTCGGCACCACCGACGAGGAGCGGCAGCGCGCCCTGGACTCCCCGGACCCGCTGGCCGCCCCGGGCGTCGGCGACGCACTGACCGGTTTCGGATCGGCCTTCGCCCGGCTCGCGGGCGGCTGACCTACCGTCGGTCTGTCATGCGCCGTCCCCGCCTCGTCAGCCGTCCGCCGCCGGCCGGTTCCGCCCCGTACTGCGCGATGCAGCGATTCGCGATGCAGCGATTGGAGCCCCCTCGATGACCGAACAGACCGAGCGTCCCGTCGCCGGGCCGCGCCGCCCGGCCGCGCCGCGCCCGCTCGGCGAGCACCGCCTCTGGCCCCGGACGTTCACCGACCGGCTCACCGCGCCCCTGCCCGGCGTCCGCGCCCTCGCCCGGCTGGCCCGCGAAGGCAGACTGCGCCCGCGGGCCGAGGCGCTGCGCGACGTCGCCGCCCTGCCGGTCGCCCCCGGCCCGCTGCCCGCCGTCGACGCCCGCACGACCGCGGTCACCTGGGCCGGGCACGCCAGCTGGGTCCTGCACATCGGCGGTCTCACGATCCTCACCGACCCCGTCTGGTCGCGCAGAATCCTCGGCACTCCGCCCCGGCTCACCCCCGTGGGCGTCCGCTGGGAGGACCTGCCGCGGATCGACGCGGTCCTCATCAGCCACAACCACTACGACCACCTCGACGCGCCCACCCTCAAGCGGCTGCCCCGCGACACCCCCCTGCTCCTGCCCGCCGGGCTGGCCCGCTGGGCCCGGCGGCGCCGCTTCACCAGCGTCACCGAGCTCGACTGGTGGGAGGCGGTCGAGCTCCCCGGCCCGGCCGGGCCCGTCCGCTGCGAGTTCGTCCCCGCCCACCACTGGAGCAAGCGCACCCTCACCGACACCTGCCGGTCGCTGTGGGGCGGCTGGGTGCTCACCGCGCCGGACGGGCAGCGCGTCTACTTCGCGGGGGACACCGGCTACGGGCACTGGTTCGAGCGCATCGGCCACCGCTTCGGCGGCATCGACCTCGCCCTGCTGCCCATCGGTGCCTACGAGCCGCGCTGGATGCTCGGCACGGTCCACACCGACCCGGAGGAGGCCGTCGCCGCGTGCCAGGACCTCGGCGCCCGCATGATGGCCCCCATGCACTGGTCCACCTTCATCCTCTCGGCCGAGCCCCCGCTGGAGCCCCTGCACCGGGTCCGCGCGGCCTGGGAGGCGGCGGGGCGGCCGCGCGAGGACCTGTGGGACCTGCCGGTGGGCGGCTCGCGGGTGCTGCCGCCCCGCTGACCCCTCCCGGGACGCCGCACTCTGCGCCCCTCACGGGCGCGCGTCCAGGACGTGGACACAGACCGGGACCCGGTACTCCGGATGGGTCGTCTCCCGCTCGCGCCGCATCCCCAGCTTGCGCATGACCGCCGCCGAGGCGTCGTTGCCCGTGGTGTGCACGCTGACGACCCGGGCCAGGCCGCGGTCGCGGAACGCGAAGTCCAGGACGGCGCGGGCGGCCTCGGTGGCCAGGCCGCGCCCCCAGAAGGGCCGGCCGAGCCGCCAGCCGATCTCCACGGCCGGGAGGATCTCGGGCAGGTAGAAGGGCACGGACAGGCCCGCGAAACCGGCCAGCCGGCGCGACTGGCGGACCTCGACGGCGAACAGCCCCACCCCGCGCTCCTCCCACTCCCGCTCCCAGGACGCGATCGCCGCCGAGGTCCGCTCCCGGTCCTGCACCGAGCCGTCCCCGACCCAGCGCATCACCTCGGGGTCGGCGTTGATGGCGGCCATCGGTTCCAGGTCGTCCGCGCGCCAGCGGCGCAGCGTCAGGCGGGGCGTCAGCAGCGTCAAGGGGGAGGCCATGCGGGCATCCTGCCCAGTGCCGCGGCGATTACCCGAACGGGCGGCTCACCGGTGCACTCCCGTCTCCCGCGACCCGCGCTGTCAGACCCGGCGTCCCAGCAGCGCGAGCAGCCGGGTCTGCTCGTCGGCGCCGGACGGCGGCTCCACCGGTTCGGCGAACAGGCCCGTGCCCGCGAGGTCGCCGATGTACGGCTCGACTTCGCTGCGGGTCAGGTCGACCAGCGGCTTCGGCAGCCGCTCGTCCGCGCCGATCGCGCGGGCCAGGTCCCACGCGTGGACGACCGCGTCCGCCGTCATCTGCGAGCAGTACGCGCGGGCGGACGACGGCCCGGAGGACAGCTCCACCGTCCTGCCGAGCGCGCCGGGCGCTGCGAACGCCTTGCGCGCCGCGGCCGCCGCCGCGTCCCACACGGCCACCGGGTCCTCACCCAGCTGGTCGCCGTCCAGCGAGTCGCCGACGTCGTCGATGGACGAGCCGTCCAGCAGCGGCGGCACCCACAGCTGTTCGACGGCAAGGTGGTTGACGAGGTCGCGCACGGACCACTCGGTGCAGGGCGTCGGCTCGTCCCACTGGCCGGGGCGGATGGCGTGCACGCGCTCGGTGAACAGTCCGAGCGCTTCCTTGTGCCGGGTGAGCAGCGTGGCATCGGTCATGCGGCCATTGTCGGCGCGGGGCGTGCGGGCGGCTACTCCCCGCCTCCGGCGCCGGCACCCGGAATCGGGCGCCGCCGGCGGGGTACACGTGCGCCATGCGGAAGATCGTGAGCTCCTGGGACCGGGCCGCGTTCGACGCGGTCGCCGCGCACCACTGGCCGGGCGGCGACCGCGTGCTGCCCCGCCTGTCGCGCAGCGCCGACCACGGGCTGCTGTGGTTCGGCCTGGCGGCGGGCGCGGCCCTGGCCGGAGGCCGCCCCGCGCGCCGTGCCGCCCTGCGCGGCGCCGCGTCCCTGGCGGTCGCCTCCGCGGCCGTGAACACGCTCGGCAAGCGGTCGGTGCGGCGCCTGCGCCCGGTCCTGGACGCCGTGCCCGCGGTGCGGCGGCTGGCCCGGCAGCCGATCACCACGTCGTTCCCCTCGGGCCACTCGGCGTCGGCCGTCGCCTTCGCGACGGGCGTCGCTCTGGAGAACCCGGCGTGGGGGCTGGCCCTCGCCCCGCTGGCCGCGTCGGTGTGCTTCTCGCGCGTCTACACCGGTGTCCACTATCCGGGTGACGTGCTCGCGGGCGCCGTGCTGGGCGCGGGCGCCGCCTTCGCCGTCCGCGGCATCGCCCCCACCCGCGCGCAGCTCGCGCCCCCGGCCCGGCCGCGGGCCGACGCCCCGGCGCTGCCGCGCGGCGAGGGGCTGGTGGTGGTCGTGAACGCCGGGTCCGGGCCGCGGGCCGTGGCCCGCCCCGACGTGGTGCAGGCCGTGCGCGCGGCCCTGCCCCGCGCGGAGGTCGTCGCGTACGGCTCGAACAGCGACGACGGGGCGGAGGGTCCAGGTCCATATGGTCCGGACGGGGGAGAGGACCTCGGGAAGACCCTGGAGGCGGCCGCCCTCCGGGCCCGGGAACGGGGCGGCGCCCTCGGCGTGTTCGGCGGCGACGGCACCGTCAACGCCGCGGCCGTCACGGCCCGCCGGCACGGGCTGCCCCTGGCCGTCCTGCCGGGCGGCACGTACAACCACTTCGCCTACGACCTGGGCATCGAGTCCCTGGCGGACGCCTGCCGGGCCGTGGAGGCCGGCGAGGCGGTGGCCGTCGACATGGTGCGGCTGCGCACGGGAACGGGCGCCGACGCCGGCTGGTTCCTCAACACCTTCAGCATCGGCGCCTACCCGGAGCTGGTGCGCCTGCGCGAACGGTGGGCCCCGCGCATCGGCGCCTGGCCCGCAGGGGTGCTGGCGGCGGTGCACGTCCTGCGCACGGCGCGCCCCGTCCGCCTGCGGGTGGACGGCAGGCGCCGCAGCCTGTGGATGCTCTTCGCCGGCAATTGCACGTACCGCGGCCTGGGCCTCACCCCCGTACGGCGGCACGACCTGGCGGACGGCGTCCTCGACGTCCGCACCGTCTCGGGCGGCCCGCTGGCCCGCACCCGGCTGCTCGCGGCGGCCCTCGCGGGCGACCTGAAGCACTCGCCGGTGCTGCGGACGGCCCGGGTGCGGAGCCTGCGGATCAGCGGCATCGGCCCGGGCACGCACCTGGCCCGCGACGGGGAAATCGCCCTCGCGCCCGAGGTGCTGACGCTGAAGAAGGAGAACGAGGCGCTGGTGGTCTACCGCAACATGCCCTGAACTCCCGTGCCGCGCGTGAAGCGCCCCGCATCGCCCGGCGGCTCCAACTAGCCTTGTCCCCATGAACATTCTGGGGACCTCGCTGCGGGTGTGTGTCGATGATCTCGACCATGCGATCGATGTCTACGAACGCCTGACCGGCGCCGAAGCGCTGCGCTTCCACCGCGGCGGCGTCGCGGTGGCCGCGGTCGGGTGCTTCTTCCTCATGAGTGGCCCGGAGAGGGAGCTGTCCATCCTCCGGAAGATCACCGCGACGATCGCCGTCACGGACGTCGACGAGGCGCTGGCCGACCTCGCGGCGGTGGGCGCCCACATCATCGCGGGCCCGGTCCCCACCCCCATCGGTCGCAACGTGGTGGCCCGCCACCCGGACGGCTCGGTCTTCGAATACGTCGACCGCAAACAGCCCTGAGGCACCGGCGTGCCGGCCCGGCGGCCCCTCGTCGAAAGGGAGACCGCCGGGCCGGTGAACCTGCCTCAGAGTGTGGTTGAGCCGGTCACGTAGTAGAGGGCGTACAGCACGCCCGGGAGGGCCGTGATCAGCCCTCCGATGGCCGCGATCACCACGGGCAGGCGGCGGGTGGCCCGCAGGACCCGGGCGAGGTAGCCGACCAGGACGAAGAAGGCCAGGGCGACGACGACCCCGGCCGGAAGCCACACGGACGGATTCGGATGCATCTCAGCGCTCTCCTTGCGACAGTGCCAGTCCGACGTCCCGGCGCGGAGTGGAGGCACGGCCCCGTGCGGCTCTTGGTAGGGAGAGCCGGGACCGCGCGCCACGGCGCGACGAGTGTTCAGACGGTAGCCCAAACGGCAGTCGTCGAGCCAGAGTTGACGGCAGAAAGGGCCAACTTGTCGTGAGGAAAAGTCTGTTGGCATATGCCGTGAGGGAGGCGCAGCAGTCTCATCAAGTGTGCGACACGCAAAGGAAATGACAGGGAGACCCGGGCTACCACCCCCGGGACATCCCTGCCCGAAGCCAACGCGGACTGGCACATCGCACGAGGCTTACCGACGATAGTGGCAGGTGCCGATAAACAGCGGAGAAACGCCGGGCAAGGGTCACATCCCAACTTCACTCTGCGCTCACTTAACGATGGCTGAACGGACTGCTACCGTGAAAGCAGCCCGGGCACACGGCGGTGTTGGAGCGGGGGATGAGATTGCCGGTTCTTCGGTTCGGTCTCCTGGGTCCCGTCACGGCCACGCACGACGGCTGCCCCGTCTCCCTGGGCCCGCCGCAGCGCCGCGCGGTTCTCGCCTGCCTCCTCCTCGCCCGCGGGCGCGCCGTCACCGTGGCCGCGTTGAAGGAGATGCTCTGGTCGGATGCCGCTCCCGCCTCCGCGACCAATGCGATCCAGGGCCATGTGCACCACCTCCGCAGGAGGTTCAACGCGCTGGTGCCCGAGCCGCTCCTGATCACCCACCCCGGGCAGCCACCGGACCGGGTCAGCTATACGCTGCGCGCCGACGCGGGCAGCGTCGACCTCCTGCGCTTCGAATCCCTGGTGTGGGAGGGCGAGGTGGCGGCGTCCCACGGCGACCGCGCACGGGCTGTCGAACGCTTTGACGAGGCACTCGCCCTGTGGCGCGGCGAACCGCTCGCGGACCTCGACTCGGAGCACTTCCGGGCAGTGCGGAGAGAGATGGAGGAGCTCCGGGCGGACGTGGAACGGCGCCGCACCACCGCCGTGCGGACCGTGGCATGGACGCTGCCGTCGGCCCCGCCCCCTGCTCGGTCACCGATCCCCGAGCCGAGGCTGCCTGCGGAGCCCCTGCCCTTGCCTTCCGCCGCCGGAGAGCCCGCCGGGGGCGGCAGCGGGGAACGAGCCGAAGCGAAGGGAGCGCGAGGCCCGCGGGCCGAAGCGCGGGTCCTCGGCCCGCTGGAACTGATCGTCGACGGTGTCGACGTCACTCCGGCAGCCGTCCGGCGGCGCGCTCTGCTCGCCTCGCTCCTGCGGCAGCCCGGACAGGTCGTCACCACCGAGACGCTCATCGAGGACATCTGGGGCGACGAGGCGTCCGCCGGCGCCCCGGCACAGCTCCAGAACCACGTGCACCTGCTGCGCAAGCGGATCGACCAGGCAGCCGGCCCAGGGGCGGGCAAGCGGATCCTGGAGTGGAAGCCGGCGGGCTACGCGCTCAACGTCGAGGCGACGGACCGCGACCGGTTCGTCGCCCTCCTGGACGAGGCACGCCGCGCGTTCCTCGACACGGCTCACGCACGGGCCCGGGACCTGGCGGCACAGGCACTCGCACTGTCCAGAGGGGCACCGTTCGCCGGAGTGCCGCTCAGCAGCCCCCGCATGGTGGCCGCGGCACGGATGCTGGAGGACCAGCGCTACGAAACACTGCGCCTGAAGACCGAGGCACAGATCCGGCTGGGGGAGTCCTCCCATGTCGTCCCCGAACTGCGGCGCATCGTCGAGAGTGAACGCCCCGAGGACGAAGGTTTCCTGCGGCTGCTGATCACCGCACTCGAACGGTCCGGCCGCACGACCGAGGCCCGGAGCCTGGCCGGACGGCTGCCGCAGCAACGGCACGAGGACGTCCCGCGGCCGTACGACGACCATGCGGAAGCGGCCGGCGGGATCATCCGTCCGCGTCCGGACGCCGTACGGTCCGCCCGTGCAGAGGAGCACCAGCTCCGCTTCGAAGTACTCGGCCCTGTGCAGGTTCAGTACGGCGACGCGGCCGTGAATACCGGATCACCGCAGCAAAGGGGGATACTGGCCTGCCTGCTGCTGAGGGCCGGGCACACCGTCACCGCCCCCGAGCTCATCCACGCGCTCTGGGGCGACGAGCCTCCGCACGCCGCGCTGGCCGCGGTGCGCACCTATGCCTCCCGCCTGCGCAAGGCTCTCCTCCGGCCCGACGTCCTCGTCAGCGAATCCGGCGGGTACGCCCTGCGCCTCGGCGACAGCTGGTTCGACCTGGATTCCGTACAGAACTGGGCAGCCGAGGCGGAGCGGGCTCGCAAGGCAGGAGACCGCATCAGCGCACTGACCTCGCTCGACAGGGCCCTGGGCCTGTGGCGGGGCGAACCCCTCGCCGGGCTGCCCGGGCCGTACGCGGAAGAGCAGCGTTCACGGCTGGTGGAGTGGCGGCTCCAGCTCGTGGAGGTCCGGTGCGAGCTGATGCTGGAGCTGGGCCGCCACGCGGAGGTCGTTACGGACCTGACCGCCCTCACCGCGGCCCACCCGCTGCGTGAACGCCTGCGGGAACTGCTCATGCTCGCGCTCTACCGCAGCGGCCGGCAGGCCGAGGCGCTCGCCGTGTACGCCGACACGCGCCGGTTACTCGCGGAAGAGCTGGGCGTCGATCCCCGGCCGGAGCTGTCCGCGTTGCAGATGCGCATTCTCCAGGCCGACGTGGAGCCGGCCCATTCGGTGGAATCCGCACATCCACTGCTCGTACGGCCGTCCCAGCTTCCGGCGGACATCGGTGACTTCGTCGGGCACGACGAGACGCTCCGGCGGATCGGCGCCCATCTGTCCGCAGGCGCGGGCGCCTGGATGAAGACCGCAGTCGTCACCGGCATCGGCGGCGTCGGCAAGACCTCCCTGGCGTTGCGCGCGGCCCACAGCGTCCGGCACGAGTTCCCGGACGGCCAGTTGTACGCCGACCTCGGCGGCGCAGGTCCGCAGCCCGCGGAACCCGAGACGGTACTGGGCTCCTTCCTGCGTGCCCTGGGCATGCCCGGCAGCACCATCCCCGACGGTGCCGAGGAACGGTCCGCTCTCTTCCGGTCCGTCCTCGACGGTCACCGGATGCTGATCGTGCTGGACAACGCGTACGACCCCGATCAGGTGCGTCCGCTCCTGCCCGCCGCACGGGGCTGTGCCGCCCTCGTGACCAGCCGCGCCCGCATGCCCGATCTTCCGAACGCGTACCCCGTCGACCTTGCTGTGCTGAGCCCGCAGGAGGCGCTCCGGCTCTTTTCCGGGATCGTGGGCCGCCGGCGTGTGGAGGCGGAACCCGAGGCGGCCATGGAGGTGGTGACCGCGTGTGGTTTCCTCCCCTTCGCGATCCGCCTCGCCGCGAGCCGCCTCGCGGTCCGGCGTACATGGACGGTCACCGTACTGGCCCTAAGGCTGAGGGACGAACATCGCCGCCTGAGTGAGCTGCAGGCCGGGGACCTGAGCGTGGAAGACGTCTTCGCGTCGTCCTACCGGCAGCTGACCCCCGCGCAAGCCCGCGCCTTCCGCCTGCTGGGACTGGCAGCAGGCCCGGATATCCCGCTGGCCGACGCGTCCGCGCTCCTCGGTGCGGATGAGGGCACCACGGCAGAGCTGCTCGATTCGCTCGCGGACCGGAGTCTCCTGGAGTCACCGGCTCCCGGCCGTTACCGCATGCACCCACTGCTGCACACGTACGCGCGCGCGTGCCATTACTCCGGCAGTAATCGCCCCGCCTCCCCGCTCCCGGCACAGTAGGTCCCGCCGGGCACCGGGCCGGCGCACTCCGGTCCGGTGCCCGGGCCGGGCTGTTCCCGGTGAGGGATTCTCGACGAGTGAGGGAGTACGTCATGACGACGCAGTACGAGGCCGCTGTCGCCCGTTACTTCGAGGCGTGGAACGCCGGCGGGGCCGAGGAGCTCGCCGAGGCCGTCGCCGCCGCGTGGGCCGAGGACGGGTCCTACACCGACCCGCTGGCCGACGTCCGCGGGCACGAGGGCATCGCGGCCGTCATCGCCGGGGCGCAGGAGCAGTTCCCCGGGTTCGCGTTCCGGCAGGCCGGCACGGCCGAGGGGCACCACGGCGTGGCGCGGTTCCGGTGGGAGCTGGTGTCCCTCGCCGACGGGTCCGCCCCCGTGGCCGGGTCCGATGTGATCACGCTGGACGGGGACGGCCGGATCCGGACCGTAACCGGGTTCCTCGACCGTGTTCCTACGGCGTGAGGGAGCCCAGCAGGCGCGCGGTCGCGGGGTCGGCCGGGAGGAACGTCTCCACCGCCAGTTCCGAGACCGTCACGTCCATCGGGGTGTTGAACGTCGCGATGGCCGACACGAAGGAGAGGGTGCGGCCCGCGTGGTCGATGATCAGGGGGAGGGCGAAGGGGACCTCGCTCTCCTTCCCGGCCCGTTCCTCGCCGGTGCCTTCCGGGAGCGGGTACGCGCTCACCTCGTCGTAGAGGGCCCGCAGGGGAGCGGACCGCATCAGGGCCAGTTGCCGTTCCATCTGGTGCAGCAGGTGGCCCCGCCACTCGCGGTAATTGCGGATGCGGGGCGCCAGGCCCGCCGGGTGCATGGTCAGCCGCATGGCGTTGAGCGGCGGGGCGAGCAGGGACGGGGCGACGCCCTCCAGGAGCGCCGCGATGCCCCGGTTGGCGGCCAGCACCTCGTACGTGCCGTCGACGACGAGCGCGGGGAACGGCTCGTAGGACGCCAGCAGCCGCTCCAGGCCCTCGCGCAGCCCGCTCAGCGCAGGGTCGTCCAGGGGCCGTTCCGGGTAGGCGGGGGCGTGCCCCGCGGCGACCAGCAGGGCGTTCCGCTCCCGGACGGGCACGTCGAGGTGGTCCGCGAGGCGCAGGACCATCTCCCGGCTGGGCCGGGAGCGGCCCGTCTCGATGAAGCTGATGTGCCGGGCGGAGGAGTCGGCGCGCAGGGCGAGCTCCAGCTGGCTGATCCGGCGCCGTTCCCGCCACTGCCTGAGCAGCGGGCCCACCCCGGGGGCGTCCACGACAGTCGTCATGAGCCGACCGTAGCGCGCCGCCCCCGGCGCGCTCAGCCCAGGTCGAAGGCGTTGGGCAGCCCCAGCCGGTAGCGGACCGCGTCCTCGCTCTTCGGCAGCTCCAGCTCCGGCGCCCGGTAGAGCGGGGTGACCGTGCACCGGTCGGCACGCGAACCCGTCTCGTCCAGCAGGGCGTTGACCGCCGCCCGCGCCGACGCGTTGGCGCCCTCCATGGTGGCCAGGTCGATGTCGGTGGCCACGTAGTCCCCGCACAGGAAGAGGTTGGGGATCGCCGTACGCGCCGAAGGGCGGTTGTACCAGGTGCCGGTGGGGTGGATGAGGAGCTGTTCGTCGTTGACCGGCCGCGGTCCGCCGATCTCCACGGCCGGGTCCAGGAACCACGAGTGGATCTTCGCGTCGCTCAGCACCGTGCGCCCGGTGTCGTTGAGCCCCGCCTTCATCTGCGCCCACACCTCGCGCGCGACCTCCTCGCGCGTGCACTGCTTGGCGGTCTTGCCGTAGAGGATGCCGGGCTTGTCCCACTCGGAGACGTCGACGGAGAGGCAGTCGGCGACGGTGCCGTCCCCGTAGTCGGTCCGGAAGTCGCGCCGGGACCAGTACTGCGCCTGCCCCACGCAGGTGATCGACCAGGGGGAGTCGATGTGGTTGATGTGGCCGTGGAGGATGGGCGTCGGCTCCGTCAGATAGAACTGGATGCCCGTCATCCAGTCCGTCTGTAGCTTGTCGCAGCGCGCCAGTTGCGGATCGGCGGCCCGTACCTGCGCGTTCCACGTCGTACGGGCGTGCTCGACGGGCATCGCCGAGACGAAGTGGTCGGCGGTCACGGACCGCTTCGCGCCGGACGCGTCCTGCAGCACCGCCTCGGTGATCCGGCCCCCGGAGATCCGCAGGTCCCGTACGGCCGAGCCGATCTCGAAGGCGACGCCCAGGGAGCGCAGGTGCGCGGTCCACGGGTCGATCCACGCCTCGTTGGTGGGCGCGTCAAGCACCCGGTCCGGCTCGCCGTCCGCACCCCGGCCCAGCGCGTTGAAGAGGAACGCCTCCACGCACGTCGACACGGTCTTGGTGCTGGCCACCTCCGCCTTGGTCGCCACGATGTTACGGGTGATGCCGATGGCCAGCAGCCGCTGGTAGTTCGGCGACATCCGCGCGGCACGGATGAACTCCCACCACGGGGTGCGCTCCCACTGCCCCGTGCGCCGCGCGTCGCAGCTGGTGAGCCAGACGAGCAGCCGGCTGACGAAATAGGCGGTCTCGTGCACGGGGATGTTGCCGAACGCGTCGAGGAAGCCGGTCAGCGCGCGGCGCAGGGCGTCCGGGGTGAGCAGCGGCGGCGGCTTGCCGACCGAGCGGAAGGGCAGCCGGATGTCCTCGTGGCCGATCCGGGCCAGCATCACCTCGGTCGACGCGACGAGGTTGTCGTGGCAGCCGTTCGCGTTGCCGGGGAAGGGGATGCGGCGCAGCGTGTCCGGGAGGTTGCGGTAGAAGCCGGGGATGAAACGGAAGCCGTGCTCGCCGGGCAGCGGCTTGCGGCCGCCCCGCGCGCTGCCGGGCACGTCCATGCTGCGGGCCTTGCCGCCCGGCGCCTTCTTCTCGTACACCGTCACCCGGAAGCCACGCTCGGCGAGTTCGTGTGCCGCGGTGAGCCCCGCGACGCCGCCGCCGAGGACGGCGACGCTCGGCGCGCCGGAGCCGCGCGCGCGGCCCGTCCCGGCGGGTCTGGCGCGCGGGGCCGCCGCCGCGGCCGGTCCGCCGAGCGCCGCCGTGCCCGCCGCGGCGGCGACGGCCGCGGCACCTCCGATGAATCCCCTGCGCGTGCTGCCCGTACCGTCCGTACCGTCCATGCCCGGCCCCCTGGCGTCGGCGACGTCCTTCACGTCCGGCGCAGGAGTGTAGGAGCGTCACCTACGGCCCGGTAGCACTTGCCCGGCGCGCCGGGCCCCGTACCGCACATTGGCGTGAAAACGCCCCGCCCCGTGGGACGCTTGAGTCACCGGCACCCGGCGCGGGCACCTACCCACGAAGACTCATGAAGGGCATGAAGGGATAGTCATGGCCGTCGAACCGCTCTCCCAGAAGGATGTCGAGGAGCGCCTCCAGGAGCTGCCCGGCTGGACCACGGACGGCGTCCGCATCAGCCGCACCTACCACTTCGACGGGCACTTCCAGGCGGCCGCGATGGTCGTCCACATCGCCCAGATCCAGGAGGAGCTGGGCCACCACGCGGAGACGACCCTGGGCTACAACACGGTCGCCCTGAGCGTGAACACGCACAGCGTGGGCGGCAAGGTCACCGGCCTGGACGTCGAGCTGGCCCGGCGCGTCGAGGCCGTGGCGGCGGGGCACGGGGGGCGCTGAACCGCGCCGCGGCCCGGAGCGGGGCCCGGACCGGACCGGAGCAGAGCCTGCGGCGGTTTCAGGCAGCGGTTCACACGGCGGTGCAGACGGCGGTTTCACGCCCGCCCGCGCGCCCGCTTGAACCGCTCCAGCGCCTCCTCCAGGCCGACCAGCGGCGCGGGGTAGCCGCGGCCCGCCCGCTCACGGTCCGGCAGCAGCCACGGCCGGTGGACGGCCCGGCCGGGCACGCCGGCCAGCTCGGGGACCCAGCGGCGCACATAGGCGCCGTCCGGGTCGAAGCGGTCGGCCTGGGCCAGGGGGTTCAGCACGCGGTGGGGGCGGGTGTCGCTGCCGGTGCCCGCCACCCACTGCCAGTTCAGCTGGTTGTCGGCCACGTCGCCGTCCACGAGCAGGTCCAGGAAGTGCCGGGCTCCGGCCCGCCAGTCGAGGTAGAGGGTCTTCGCCAGGAAGCTCGCGGCGATCAGCCGGGCCCGGTTGTGCATCCAGCCCTCGTGCGCGAGCTGCCGCATCGCCGCGTCGACCACCGGGTAGCCCGTCCGGCCCTCCCGCCACGCCGCGAGCTCGCCGGGCGCCTCGCGCCACCGGTCGCCCCGGGTGCGGTAGTCGCGGTGGGCCGCGTCCGGCCGGGCCGCCAGCATCTGGTGGTGGAAATCCCGCCACGCCAGCTGCCGTACGAACGCCTCGGCGCCGGCGCAGCCCCCGCCGGCCCGCTCCCGCGCCCCGGCGGCCAGCTCCACCGGCGACAGGCAGCCGAAGTGGAGGTACGGGGACAGCCGCGACGTCGCGTCCCCCGCCAGGTCGTCGTGGCGCTCGGCGTAGCGCGCGAGCCCGCCGCGCCGCCAGGCGGCGAGCCGGCGGCGGCCCTCGCCCTCACCGCCGCGCGGCAGCGCGGGCGACGGCGCGCCCCGGGCCAGGGCGGACGCCGCGGGCAGCGGCCCCGTGGCCACCTCGGGGAGCCGCACCGCGCGCGGCGGCGGCAGTACCGGCCGCAGCGGCTCGGCCGCCCAGCGGCGGAAGTACGGGGTGAACACCGCGAAGTGGTCCTTCCCGGCGGGCAGGACGGCTCCGGGCGGCACGGCCGTGACGACCGCGTCGTGCACCCGCAGCCGCCGGCCGTCCGCCGCCAGCGCGCTCCGCAGCCGCTCCTCGCGGCGCAGCGCGTACCCGCTCACGCCCGCGGCGACGTGCACCTCGCCCGCGCCGGCCTCGGCGGCCGCGCGGCAGGTCTCCGCCACCACGTCGCCCCGGCGGACGACGAGGGCCCCGCCGCGCGCCCGCAGCCCCTCGTCGAGCGCGGCCAGGCAGTCCGCCAGGAAGGCGGCCCGGTTGGGCACGGCGAAGCCCGCGGCGGCGATGCCCCGGTCCACGACGAACAGCGGCACCACGCGCGGCGCGCTCCGCAGGGCCGCGGTGAGCACCGGGTTGTCGTGCAGCCGCAGGTCGGAGGTGAAGAGGACGACGGACACGCCGTCAGGTGCCTGCGGTGTCGTCCCGGTGTCGGCAGGTACGCCCATGCCGCGATTGTGCGCCCGCGCCGTGCGGGGGCTCGGGCGGCAGGGCCGTCACGACCAGGGGATGTTGAGCCAGGGGCTCGCGGGGTCGGAGGTGAGGACGCGGTGGATGCGGTGGGTGAGCAGGGCGTCGTCGGGGCTGCCTTCGCCGGCGTGTCCGGGGAAGCCCTGGGGTCCTTGGCTTCTCCGGGGTCCTTGGCTTCCGGTACGCGGGTCGCCCGATCGCAGGGCTTCGCCCAGCAGGAACCCGGCGGCGAAGGCGGGCCAGGACCCGTACGTCCTGCGGGCTGCCTCGCCCGCGGACAGGACGACCCGCTCCGCGTCGGCCGGGCCGCACAGCCGTGCGGCGAGCCCGAGCCGGGCGACGGTCACGGCGCACGCGAGGTCGTGGGCGGCGGCCGAGGCGACGCGCTGCCCGGGCTGCAGCACGCCCTGCTCGCGCAGCCGCTCCTCGGCGGCGGCGATACGGGTGACGGCCGCGTCCATCGCCCGGACCTCGGCCTCGGGCGCGGCCCGGTGCGCGAGGACGTGGGTGACGGCCTGACGCCATTCGTCGGTCGCGGGGGAGGGGGGCTTCCCGGCCCCGGGCGCGGACCCGGGCGCGGCACCGGACCCGGACCCGGCCTCGGACACCTGCGCGGCCCCGGACCCGGCCTCGGACACCTGCGCGGCCCCGGCCCCGGCGTGCTCGGCGAGCCCCTCGCGGGCCCGCAGGGCGAACTCCGCGTCGCGCCCGGCACCGGCCCCCGCCAGCAGCCGCTCCGTCAGGTGCCACCAGCCGGCGGGATCCGCCACGCCCCACGTGTCGCGCAGGACGGCCCGGTCCTCGTCGTAGTCCCGGTAGACGGTGCCGAGCTCGTTCCACGGCACGCCGTCGCGCACGGCCAGCGGGGCGCCGCAGGCCAGTCCCTGGGCGAGCGGTCCGTGCAGGGGGCCCGTGAACAGGGACAGCAGCCGGTCGGCCGCGGGCGGCGGCGCCTCCGCGTACACCTCCAGCCAGGCAGCGCGGTCCAGCGGGGTGGCCGGGATGACGGCCGCGGCCGGATGCCCCGGGTTGACGGCGAGGTGCCACTTGTCGTGCGGCCACTCCAGGGCCAGGTCGTCGAGCGCGGTGCGCTGGAAGACCCAGTCGGGCTGCCAGGGCGGCAGCGCGCCGCGCGTCAGGACGGGCAGGCAGCGCTTGCCCGAGGCCGGGTCGCGGTACGGGGCGAGCGGCGCGGGCGGCACCAGGCCGTCCGCCTCCACCCTGGCCACCGCGACGTACAGCTCGCCCCCGGCGAGGGCGCCCACCTGCCCGTCCCAGTCCCCGCGCGCCGTCGCCGCCTGCAGCTGCTGTTCGACGGGGGTGGGCGGGGTCCAGGGCGTGAAGAACATGTGCGCGACTCTATAGAGGCCGCTGCAGACCGCTGGAGGCAGCTCCGCATCAGTTGATGTCGACTGATGCCGGCGCCGGGGCTTCAGTTGATGTCGAACTCGTCCGGGTCCGGGCCCAGCCGCGTGCCGCTGTCGAGCGCGGCGATCGCCGTCATGTCCTCCTCGTCGAGGGCGAACCCGAAGACGTCGGCGTTCTCGCGGATGCGCGACGGCGTCACGGACTTGGGGATGGCCACGTGGCCCAGCTGCAGGTGCCAGCGCAGCACCACCTGCGCGGGCGTACGGCCGTGCTTCTCGGCGATGCCCGCGATCACGGGGGCGCCGAGCAGCTCCTTGCCCTGGCCGAGCGGCGCCCACGCCTCGGTGGTGATGCCGTGGCGCGCGTGGAACTGTCGCAGCCCGGACTGGGCCAGGAAGGGGTGGAGCTCGATCTGGTTGACGGCGGGGACGACGGACGTCTCGGCCAGCAGCCGCTCCAGGTGGGCGGACTGGAAGTTGGAGACGCCGATCGCCCGGGCGCGGCCGCTCTCCGCGAGCTCCTCGAACGCGCGGTAGATGGTGAGGTAGTCGTCGCGCACGGCGCGCGGCCAGTGGATGAGGTACAGGTCCACGTAATCGAGGCCGAGCCGCTCCAGGGAGGCGTCGAACTCGCGGAGGACGGCGTCGCGCGTCCAGGTGCGCGAGGCGCTGTTCCACAGCTTCGTGGTCACGAAGAGCTCGTCGCGCGCGATGCCCGAGCCCGTCAGGGCCTTGCCCGTGCCGGTCTCGTTCTCGTACACGGCCGCCGTGTCGATGCTGCGGTACCCGGCGGCCAGGGCCGTCTCGACGGCGGCCGTCGCCTCGGCGTCGGGGACCTGGAAGACACCGAAACCGAGCTGCGGCATCTCGACGCCGTTGTTGAGCGTGATGGACGGAATGGAGGCAGCCTTGCTCACGAGTGCTCGATCCTTACGGTCGGAGACGCGGTTCGTACGTCCAGCGTCAACGATCACGGGGGTCACGGCATTCCCGTAATGCCCCTGTTGTCTCGCGAATCTCCGATGCCGCCTGTGCCTCCGATGCCGCCCCTGCCCCCGCCTGCACCTGCGATGCCACCTGTGTGCCCAATGCCACCCGTGTGCCCGATGCCACCCCGTGGCTGTCCGCCGTACAGCGCGTCCACCTCGCGCGCGTACGCCACCTCGATCGCCTTGCGCCGCAGCTTCAGGGAGGGGGTCAGCAGCCCCTCCTCCTCCGTGAACCGGGCTTTCAGGATCCGGAACGTCCGGATCGACTCGGCCTGTGAGACGAGGGCGTTCGCGGCCACCACGGCCCGCCGGATCTCGGCCTCCAGGTCCGCGTCGCGTACGAGCTCGGTGTCCTGCAGCAGCCCGGGCCCGCTCGCGGCCTCCGTGCCCGTGCCGGTGCCCGTCCCCGGTGCCGGTCTGCCACGCATGTGCAGCCAGTGGGCGACAGCTTCCTCGTCCAGCGTGACCAGCGCGGCCACGTAGGGGCGGTCGTTGCCGACGACCACGCAGTGGGCGACGAGCGGGTGCGCCCGTACGCGCTCCTCCAGCAGCACCGGCGACAGGCTCTTGCCGCCCGACGTCACCAGGATCTCCTTCTTCCGCCCCGTGATGGACAGATAGCCGTCGTCGTCCAGCCGCCCCAGGTCTCCGGTCGCGAACCAGCCCTCCTGCAGCACCGCGCCCGTCGCCCGCGCGTCGCCCAGATAGCCGGCGAAGACCTGCCCGCCGCGCAGCCAGATCTCGCCGTCGCCGGCGATCCGCACGGTGGTGCCCGGCACGGGCAGGCCCACCGAGCCGAAGCGGGGCCGCTCGGGCGGGTTGGCGGTCGCGGCCCCGGTCGTCTCCGTCAGGCCGTAGCCCTCCAGGACGGTGACGCCGGCGCCCGCGAAGAACAGCCCCAGCCGGCGGTCCATCGCCGAGCCGCCCGACATCGCGTGCCGCACCCGGCCGCCCAGCGCCTCCCGCACCTTGGCGTAGACGAGCCGGTCGAAGACCTGGTGGCGTACACGCAGCGCGGGGCCGGGCCCCGGCCCCCTGCCGAACGCGCGCTGCTCGACGGCTTCCGCGTAGCGCACCGCCACGTCCACGGCCCGCTCGAAGGGCGCGGCCCGGCCCTCCGCCTCGGCGGTGCGCCGCGCCAGCGCGAAGATCTTCTCCAGGACGTACGGGACCGCGAGGACGAACGTCGGCCGGAACGCCCGCAGGTCCGGCAGGAGCGCGGCAGTCGTCAGCTGCGGCTGGTGGCCGAGCTTCACGCGCCCGCGCACCGCGGCGACCTGCACCATCCGCCCGAACACGTGCGCCAGCGGCAGGAACAGCAGCGTCGCCGCCTCGTCGCCGGGGCGGGAACGGAAGACGTGCTCGTAGCGCCTGACGACGTTGTCGGCCTCGGCCATGAAGTTGGCGTGGGTCAGCACGCAGCCCTTGGGGCGGCCGGTCGTGCCGGAGGTGTAGACGACGGTGGCCGGCGTGGAGGGGGTGAGGGCCATCCGGTGCCGCTGCACAACGTCGTCGCCGATCCGCGCCCCGGCGGCGGCCAGCTCCTCGACCGCGCCCGCGTCCAGCTGCCACAGGCGCGTCAGGCCGGGCAGCCGGTCGACGACCGAGCCGACGGTCATCGCGTGGTCCTCGTGCTCGACGACGCAGGCCGTCACGCCCGCGTCGCGCAGGATCCAGCAGACCTGGTCGGGGGAGGCCGTCGGGTACACGGGTACGGGCTGCGCGCCGATGGACCACAGCGCGAAGTCGAAGAGCGTCCACTCGTAGCGCGTGCGGGACATTACGGCGACCCGGTCGCCGAACCGCACGCCCTCGGCGAGCAGACCCTTGGCCAGGGCCAGCACCTCGTCCCGGAACGCCTCGGCCGTCACGTCCCGCCAGCGGCCGTCCGGCCCCTTGCGGCCGAACGCCGCCTCCCCGGGCTCCGCGGCGGCCCGGTCGAAGACGCAGTCCGCCAGGCCTCCGACGGGCGGCGTCGTCACCAGCGGCGGGACGGTGATCTCGCGCAACGGCAGCTCCTTGTCATGCTCCGCACAGCGCGATGCCCCTACCCGGCCCTCCGGCCCCTCAACCTCCCCGAAAGAGTGGTCTGTTGGGCCGAGGCGACGGCCGGCGCCGCGGCCTCACGCGTGCAACCGGTCGCCCGCCGTCAGGACCGCCCGGGCCAGTGCCTCCGCCGCTCCCCGCGCCCCGCTCCCCGGCGGGGCGCCGTGCAGGAGGACCACGTCGACCCCGCCGAGCTCCGGCAGGCCCGGGCCGGGGGCGAGGCGGACCAGGCCCGGCGGGATCATGCCCAGGGTGTGGGCCATGACGCCGAGGCCCGCGCGGGCCGCCGCCACCAGGCCGCTCAGGCTGCCGCTCGTACAGACCACCCGCCAGGACCGGCCGCTGCTCTCCAGCACCTCCAGCGCACGCGCACGCGTCACCGCGGGCGGCGGGAAGGCGATCAGCGGGAGCGGCCGGTGCGGGTCCAGGCGGAGCCGCTCGCTGCCGATCCACACCAGCCGGTCCCGCCACACGAGCCGCCCGTGCGGCTCGTCCGGCCCTCCCGGCGGGCGTTTGACGAGGACGAGGTCCAGCCGCCCCGCGGCCAGCCGCTTCTGCAGGGTCTCGGACAGGTCGACGGTCAGCTCCAGGTCCACCTCGGGGTGCTCGCGGCGGAAGTCCTCCAGGACCTCGGGGAGCCTGGTCAGGACGAAGTCCTCCGACGCCCCGAACCGCAGCCGCCCGCGCAGCCGGGTGCCCGCGAACCAGTGGGCGGCCCGCTCGTTCGCCTCCAGGATCGTGCGCGCGAAGCCCAGCATCGCCTCGCCGTCCTCGGTCAGCCGCACGCTGTGCGTGTCGCGGACGAACAGCTGCCGGCCGGCCGCGGCCTCCAGCCGGCGGACCTGCTGGCTCACCGTCGACTGCCGCACCCCCAGGCGCCCGGCGGCCCGGGTGAAGCTCAGCGTCTGTGCGACGGCCAGGAACGTACGGAGCTGGACGGGATCGAACACGAGACCAGCGTAGGGGCTCATCATGATTCATGATGACAGTCAGAGCGGCAAACAGGGTTCCGGATAGCGGGGCCGGGCGGCAGGCTGGGCCCCATGCCGGGCTTCCGCCGCCCCATCCGCTTCCGCCTGCCCGTCGACCCCTACATAGCGGCCCTGCTGGGCACCGTCGCCCTCGCCGCCCTCCTGCCCGCCAGAGGCCAGGCGGCGACCGTCGCGGGCGGTGCCTCCACCGGCGCCGTGGCGCTCCTGTTCTTCCTCTACGGCGCACGCTTGTCCACCCGTGAGGCCCTGGACGGCCTGCGGCACTGGCGGCTGCACGTCACGGTCCTCGCCTGCACGTTCGTGCTGTTCCCGCTCCTCGGCCTGGCGGCCGGCGGCCTCGTGCCCGTCGTGCTGACGCCTCAGCTGCACTCCGGACTGCTCTTCCTGTGCCTCGTGCCGTCGACCATCCAGTCCTCGATCGCCTTCACGTCCATCGCGCGGGGCAACGTGGCGGCAGCGGTGTGCGCGGGCTCGTTCTCCAGCATTGTGGGAATCGCCCTCACTCCCCTCCTCGCCGCGCTCCTCCTCGGCAACAGCGGCGGCGGCTTCTCGGCTCGCTCCCTGCTGTCGATCGTGCTGCAGCTCCTCGTGCCGTTCCTCGCGGGCCAGCTGCTGCGCCGCCGCGTGGGCGGCTTCCTCACCCGGCACAAGAAGGTCCTCGGCTACGTGGACCGCGGCTCGATCCTCCTGGTCGTCTACTCGGCCTTCAGCGCGGGCATGGTCCGTGGCATCTGGCACGAGGTCACCCCGCTGCGGCTGCTGGCCCTCATGGGCGTGGAAGCCGTCCTGCTGGGCCTCATGCTGACGGTCACCACGTACGGGTCGAGGTGGCTCGGCTTCAGCCGCGAGGACCGGCTGGCCGTCGTCTTCTGCGGCTCCAAGAAGAGCCTGGCGGCGGGCCTGCCCATGGCGGGCGTCCTCTTCGGGGCCCAGGCGAGCCTCGCCGTGCTGCCGCTGATGCTCTTCCACCAGATGCAGCTGATGGTCGGAGCGGTCCTCGCGAAGCGCTACGGGCGCGTGCCGGCACCCGGTCCGGAGTCACCCGGCCCGGAGTCTCCTGCCCCCTCGCTCTCCCGCGCCTGAGGCGGGTCGATCCGGTCCAGCGGCAGCCACAGCAGCAGACCGCGGGACGGGGCGGGGGCGCCGGTTCGCGCCGGCCGGGCCGATTGTGCCGTCTCACCGTGCGTCGGCCGGCCCAGCCACGCCACGTCGCCGTGTGCCGGCCGGTCCAGCCGCGCGCCCTTGCCGTTTGCCGGCCGACCAAGTCGTACGACCTCGCCGTGCGTCGGCCGGTCCAGCCGCGCGACCTCGCCGTGCGTCGGCCGATCAAGTCGTGCAACCTCGCCGTCCGACAGCGCCCGCCCGTAAACCCGTACGTCGTCCAGCTCGCCGGCCAGCCACGCCCGGCCGTCCGGGCGCTGCCCCAGGTGCACCCCGAACGTCGAGGTGCGGCTCACCGACCCGGGCACGTCCGGCACCGCCGAAGCGGCCCCGTCCACGGTGAGCACGATCCGCCCTCCGCCGCGCCGCAGCACGGCCCGGTGCCACAGCCCGTCGCCGTACGGGGCCGACCGGACGACCGCCGTACGGGCCGGCCCCGCCCCGGTGACCGCCGTCACCTGGCCGGTCACCCGCCCGCCGGGCGCCACCTGCAGCGTCACCTGGGGCGCGCCGCCCATCCCGCCCATCCACAGCAGCGGTTGCCCGGCCCGCGCGGCGGCGGAGGCCGCCGACCGGGGCGCCACGGACCGGAACCACAGCACCGCCGTGAAGTCCCGCGCCCCCAGCGGGAGGGAGGCCCGGAAGGGCAGCCGCACCGCGTCGCCCGCTCCGTCGAAGGCCAGGCCTCCGCCCGAGCGGCCCCGCACGGGGCGCGGGCCGCCCAGGACGTACGCGGCCCGCGCGCCCGGCGCCCCGTCCGGCGTGGTGGGCGGCGGCCCTTGCCGCTCGCCCAGCCAGTCCTCGGTGAAGCGGGCGAAGCGGATCTCGTCCCGCGCGTCGCCCCGGCCCGCCTCGTACAGCAGCCCGGCCGTGCCCCCGTCGCCGTCCAGCACGGCCATGTCCGAGTAGCCCGCCCAGTCGGCGGTGACGAGCCTGCCGCGCTCGGCTCCCTCCCAGGTGCGCCCCTCGTCGTAGGAGGAGCGAATGGTCATCGAGCGCCGCCGGTCGGGGTCGGCGGGCGACGCGAACAGCCAGCGCCCGGACGGCAGTACGGCCACCGAGCCCTGCACTATGGGCGTGTAGAGGTCCGGGACCGCCTGGAACGGCCCGTCGAACGCCGTGCCCCCGTCGGTGCTCACGGCGGCGTCGCGGTTGCCGAGTTCCGTGCCGTCCTGCTCGCGCCCGCCTGCGTACACCACGCCGCGGGCCCGCTCGGCGAGCGTCAGCTCGGACGGCTTCTGCGCGTACGTGCCGTCCGGGGCGACCGCATGGGTGTCCACCGCCCCGAGCCGCCAGTGCGCGCCCCCGTCGTCGCTGAGGGCGAGCGCCGCGTGGTTGGCGCGGACCCGCCTGCCGTCGTGGCTCTCGGCGTTGACGCCGACGACCAGGCGGCCGCGGTGCGGGCCGTGCGCGAGCTGGATGCCGTGGCCGGGGCCGGTGGCGTACCAGGAGTTCCAGCCGGGCGGGCGCAGCTGCCGCGTCACGTCCTCCGGCTCCGACCAGTGCGCCCCGTCGTCGTCGCTGTGCTGCACGCGGGGCGTGCGGTCGCACGGCACGTCGCAGTTGCCCGCGTCCGGGCGGCCCTTGTTGACCGTGGTGAGGAGCGTGATCCGGCCGCTGCGCCGGTCGACGACGGGTGCGGGGTTGCCGTGGGTGTCGCCGTGCCCCGCGTCGGCCACCTCCAGCGGGCTCCACGTGCGGCCCCCGTCGGCGGAGCGTTTGACGACGACGTCGATGTCGGTGGCGTCGCCGCAGTTGCCCTTCCGGCCCTCGGCGAAGGCGAGGACGGTGCCGCGGGCGGTCGTGACCAGAGCGGGGATGCGGAAGCAGATGTAGGCGCCGGTGCCGGGTGCTTCCCGGCGGGCGTTGAAGAGGACTCGCTCCTCGAACCCGGTGCCGGTGGCCCGGGCCGGGGGTGGTACGAGGAGGGAGCCTGCGAGACCCGCCAACGCGGCTGCGGCGATCGCATTCCTGAGGGGGTTTCGGGGGATGGCGGGAGCGGTGCGGACGTGCGGCGGCGCCATGAGGCCGAACGTAGGTCTGGTACGACGGTCGCACAAGGAAGACCCGGCCGAAGAGCCCATACGGGTTTACGTACGGGCTCGCGTACGGGTTTACGTACGGGCTCGCGTACGGGAGGGTCCGGGAGGGTCCGCGCCAACATGAGGGGCTGCGCAAAGGTTCACGCCGGCCGCAGGACGACCTTGCCGAGGTTCGCGCGCGATTCGATGAGCTCGTGCGCTTGCGCGGCGTCCTCCAGCGGCAGCTCGGCGTGGACGCGCGGCCGCAGCCGCCCGGCGGCGAACAGTTCCCACAGCTCCAGGCGCCACTGCTCCATCAGCTCCGGGTGGTTGCGGGCGATCAGCGCCATCTGGAAGCCGATCGCGGACTTCGCCCCGGCGAGCAGGTCGTACGCCTCGATCGTCCCGCCGCCCGAGCTGTACGCGACGAGCCGGCCGCCGGGTGCGAGCGCGGCGACGGCGGGAGAGAGGAGCTCGCCGCCGACCGCGTCCAGGACGATGTCGACGGCGCCGCCCCAGCGGTCCACGGGGCCGTCGGCGAGGTCGTCGTAGGTGATGACGTGGTCGGCGCCCAGCTCGCGCAGGAAGGCGGCCTTGGCGCCGGCGGCCGCGGAGCTGACGGCCGCCACGACCCGGCCGGCGCCGAGCACCTTGGAGAGCTGCACGGCGAGGTGCCCCGCGCCGCTGGCCGCCCCCGTCACCAGGACGGACTCGCCGGGGGCCGGCCGGGCCGCCGCGTACGCCCCGCGCGCCACCAGGCCGCAGCGGACGAGGGCGACGGCGTCCGTGGCGGTCGCGCCCTCGGGCACGGGGGAGGCCATCGCGGCGTGCAGCAGCGAGTAGTCGGCGTAGCCGTCGCCGAAGCACAGGCCGGTGACGCGGTCGCCGACCGCGAAGCCGGTGACGTCCGGGCCGGTCGCCACGACCTCCCCGGCGACCTCGCCGCCCAGGCTCGCCGGCAGCGGGAGGCCGCCGCCGCGCACCTTCCGCACGACGGGGAGGGTGACGCCGACGGCCTCGGTGCGCACGAGCAGCTCGCCGGGGCCGGGGGCGGGGACGTCGGTCTCCTCCAGGCGCAGGACCTCGGGACCGCCGTTCTGGTGATAGCGGACACGGCGCATGGGGCGCACCTCCAGGGGGTCGTTGGAGCTCCCAACGGCTTTCGTTGGGAGTCCCAACGATAAGCGGATATCCGTTGGGAAGTCCAACGTTTTTCGTTGGGGGTGCCAATGGAATCCTCGGTAGGGTCGCCCCATGACAGAGCAGACACAGCCCTACGCCTCCGCGCTCGGCCACATCCGCACCCTCCCCAGCTGGCTCCTCAACCGCGCCGCCGGGCGCGGCCGCCGCCTGCTCGGCGAGGCCTTCGCCCTGGAAGGCCTGCGCATGCCGCACCACGCCGTCCTGGCCGCCGTCGCCGACATCGGCCCCGTCGCCCAGGCGGCCCTGGTGCGGGAGACCGGATTCGACCCCAAGGACATGGTCGGCATCCTCAACGACCTGCAGCGGGCACGGCTCGTCACCCGCACCCCCGACCCGCACGACCGCCGCAAGAACGTCATCGCCCTCACGGTCGAGGGCCGCGACTGCCTGGAGCGGCTCGCGCGCCTGGGCGACGAGGCCAACCGGGCGCTGCTCGCCGCGCTGACCCCCGCCGAGCAGGAACAGTTCGTCGCGCTCCTCGCCCGCGTGGCGGAGGAGCGGGAAGAAGGACCGGTGGGCTGAGCCCTGCCGGACAGGCGTCAGCCGGCCGCCGGCCGCGCCTCCTCCAGGGCGATCCGGTGCTCGCCCGCGTACACGTTCATCGACGCCCCCCGCAGGAAGCCCACGAGCGTCATCCCTGTCTCCGCGGCCAGGTCCACCGCCAGCGACGACGGCGCCGACACCGCCGCGAGCGCCGGGATCCCGGCCATGACGGCCTTCTGCACCAGCTCGAAGGAGGCCCGTCCGGAGACCAGCAGGACCGTTCCCGCCAGCGGCAGCATCCCCTGCTGGAGGGCCCGCCCGACGAGCTTGTCGACCGCGTTGTGCCGCCCCACGTCCTCGCGCACGTCCAGCAGCTCGCCGTCCGCGGTGAACAGCGCCGCCGCGTGCAGCCCGCCCGTGCGGTCGAAGACCCGCTGCGCCTCCCGCAGCCGGTCCGGGAGGCCGGCCAGCAGCTCCGGAGCCAGCCGCATCGGGGCCGGCCCGTCGGACAGGTCGTGGCGCGCGGTGGTCCGTACGGCGTCCAGGCTCGCCTTCCCGCACAGCCCGCACGAGGACGTCGTGTAGACGTTGCGCTCCAGCGTGATGTCGGGGACTGGGACGCCGGGCGCGAGCCGCACGTCGACGACGTTGTACGTGTTCCCGCCGTCGTCCGTCGCGCCCGCGCAGTAGACGATGCTGGCCACCTCGTCCGCCGCGCCCAGCACGCCCTCGCTGACGAGGAACCCCGCCGCCAGGGCGAAGTCGTCGCCCGGGGTGCGCATGGTGACGGCGAGCGGCTTGCCGTTCAGCCGGATCTCCATCGGTTCCTCGGTGACCAGCGTGTCCGGACGGGCACCGACGGCCCCGTCCCGGATGCGGATGACGCGGCGTCGTGCGGTGACCCGTCCCATGAGCTGATCCGTCCCGGTGATCGTGGGGTTCCTTGGCCGCTCCATTGTCCCTGGGGGAGCCCCGGACCTCGCCGGGGGTCACGGACCGCCGGAACGGGCGACGCCCGCCCGCACCGCTCGCGCCGCCCGCAGACGCTAACCGATCCCCTGCCGGTCCGGCAGCAAGGCGAACTCCCGGTCCGCCGCGTCCGGCACCGCCCGCGTCACCGCCTGCTCCAGCAGCGCCCGGTGCCGCTCCAGCGGCGGGCGGCGCCCGGCGGGGACCAGGTGCCACAGGTCCTCCAGGGCCGCCGCCAGCCGCCGGGTCACCTGCGGGCTGCCCGTCGCGCAGCCGCGGATCTCCGCGAACCCCAGGTCGACCAGGTCCGCCCACCCCGGCACGTCCTGCACCAGCCGCACGGCGCCCCGGCGGTCGCAGTGCCGCAGCGCGCCGAGCGGCCGCCGGGCGAGGGCCGCGAGGTACTGCGTGATGCGGTCCAGGCACTGCACGGCCGTCGTCGGGTCGTTCACGGCGGGCGACAGAGCGCGCTGGGCGATGTCCGACAGCTGCCGCAGCCCGAAACCCGGATCCTGGTGGAACGTGCGCTCCACGCCGACGGACACCGTGTACCGCAGCGCCCGCGGCGGCGGCGCGGGCCCGCCGTGCACCGCGAACACCGGCGTCCCGGGCACCACGTAGTCCCCGATCCGCGGGATCAGCCGCAGCACGATCCCATGCCGCCGGGCCACCCGCACCAGCCGTGCGATGTGCACGTCCCGCAGCACCCCCGCCCGCCCCGAGTGCACGACCTCCACGCCGGTCCCGCCCAGCGCTGGCCGCTCGTCACCGGCGACGCCGTACCGGCCCAGCACCCGCAGCGACTCCCGCATGATCCGGTCGATCACATGACTCACTCGCATCAGCCGCAGCGTGGCGTTCACGTACGCAATGAACAGCCCCAGGCTCACCAGCACCAGCAGGACGCACACGATGCTGGAGAACACCGGGACCGTGGAGACCGTCCGAGGATCCTCGTTCCCCTCGTACGACGCCTGCACCAGCAGCGCGAACAGGAACGTCGCCAGGAAGACGGCGAACGTGCACTTGGTGATCCGGCTGCGCACGTACAGCCGCACCACGCGCGGGGAGAACTGGCCGCTGGCCATCTGCAGCGCGACCAGGGAGATCGAGAACACCACACCGATGAAGGTCAGCATCGCCGAGCCGACGGTCGTGATGATCGTCTTGGTGTCGTCGGCGATCCCGATCAGCGACTCGACCGCCCCGTAGTCCCCGTCCTGCTTCAGCGCCCCGACGACGAACCGGTCCACCTCCAGCACCCCGGCGGCCAGCCCCGCCGCCCCGAGCAGCCCCACGGTGGGAGCGAACCAGAACGTGTCCCGCAGGTGCTCCCGCAAAGGCGACAGCGGCCGAGGCCGCCGCCGACCGCTCCCGGCACCCTCGGCCACCGCCCAGGTTGGCCCCATATCGCCCATAAAGTGACTTTATGCCCCGCCCTCATTACCCAGGTGAAGGGCACTCCGAAACCTTGGTATCGTTATCCATGTCGCCGCGGGGAACGCCTCGCAGCGGCAGACACCTGGTCCGGGTGGCGGAATGGCAGACGCGCTAGCTTGAGGTGCTAGTGCCCTTTATCGGGCGTGGGGGTTCAAGTCCCCCCTCGGACACCAGCAGAAACCCCAGTTCACCTGGGGTTTTTCTGTTTTCCGGCCACTGTCCGGCGGGACGGCCCGCTCGCCGCTTCACTGCGCGTGAACGTGGCAGGTCATGCTGTTGTCCGACACGTAGCAACAGCTCGATGCGGCTCCGCCGTCCTTCCTCGGCCCCCATCCGCGCTCCGGCGAATACGCTTCGGTCCACTTGCTGAGCGCGATGTTATTGGCGGCCGTCCCAGGCAGCCCGGCCTCTTCGAGGAAACGCTGAGGGTCGGCGATCAGCTGTCCCAGCTCTTCCGGGGTCGCGTCGAAGTGGTACAAGGGCGGGTCGCTCTCCAGCCCCGCCACACCTTTGCCGGCCAGCTGCGTGACCTTGACCATGACTGCCTCCCGTCAGTTGTCCGAGGTTCGGCCGATACACCCAGTCCACTGCCGGCAGCAGGGCCGCGCAACCTCGGCCCTGCGAGGCGGGCGCCCCCTCTCGATGGGTGTTTTCCCAGGACAGGGGCCTCGGAGCACTCCGAAACCTTGGTATTGTTGTCCATGTCGCCGCGGGGAGCACCCCGCTGCGGCAGACACCTGGTCCGGGTGGCGGAATGGCAGACGCGCTAGCTTGAGGTGCTAGTGCCCTTTATCGGGCGTGGGGGTTCAAGTCCCCCCTCGGACACCAGCAGAAACCCCAGTTCACCTGGGGTTTTTCTGTTTCTCCGGCTGTGACGTAACCAACCACTGACCAACTCACCCGTGTGTGCGGCTCCGCCCGGGTCGGGCGCCGCGAACGTCCGCTGTCAGTGGTGGCCCCTACTGTGCGTCCATGACCGACAGCTCACAGAAGCCGACGACGGCTCAGTGCTCAGCTCGTCCCGAGGCTGCGCAGGACGCTGCCCCTCCTGGGCAGTCGGGGGCCGATGCGAAGCCGAAGGGCATCGCGCTGTATCACGACATGCGGGTGGAAGAGGACTTCACCAAGTGCGCCACTCGCCTCTTCTCGATCCTCAAGAAAGCCGCGGCGACGAGCCCCGGCGCTCCCCGCTACCTCTACCTCCACATCCAAGGGCACCGCAACGCCGTCGGCGGCTACGACGGCGACGCCCTGGAGATCATTCGCGAATTCCTGCTTGGTTGCCTCCTCCCGTATCTCACGAAGATCGACACCCCGCTCTACCAGGTGAGGAACCTCGAGCCGCAACGTGAGGACATCCCTGATGTCCTGCACATGCGAGACCCTGATCGTGAACACGCCTACGACCACCGCGAGCTGCGCATACGTAACCGGGACAGCCATCCCGACGGGCGCAGGTCCAGACCCCCGGTCCGGGCCATCGCCGACTATCTGGGTCTCGATGAGCCGGTCTGCCTGATCTGCTGGCAGAAGCCGGTAGAGAGAGCCCATGTGGTTCCAGAGTCGCTCGGCGGTTCCAACGATGTGCGCAACTTTGCCCTCCTCTGTCCGCGCCACCACCGTGAGGCGCCCGATGTCGCGGATGCTGAGGCGTTCTGGTCCTGGGTCGACTACGCCAGTGAACGCGACGACCATATGAAGTGGGAGGGTGCGGAGCCGGAGGTACTGGCGAAGGCGGAACGCGTCGGCCTCCACATCGAGACGTCTGGGCCAGTGCGGAAGAGCTTGCGCCATTTTGACAAAGTCCGTGACGAACTCGTGCGCCACTACGGCTGGTGTCCAGAGGATTTTGCCGGCGGCGACCACTGGGGGTTGCTGATGGCAGAGTTCCACACCGTTATGGACGCAGCGACCAGCACTCACTTCAACGTCGCCAAGAAGGCATCCACTGAGGCCTGGGCCTTCGAAGTGGCTCGCAGACGCCTGAGAGACAGGGGCACAGAGCATGAGGCTCGCGAAGAACGGACGGCGGTGTCGAGCCGTCCGTCGGTCGAATTGGCGGAGCGGATAGTGCGCAAGTCGTCTGACAGCGGTGCCGCGCGAAGCCTTGCCGATGCCGCACGACGGGCCGACATCGCGATCGAGGCAGCGGCACTCGTACGGGACATCATCGGCGCAGAGGGAGTTGGCAGTGCCGAGGAGGTACTAAGGGGCATCAAGGAGGAGGTGGCGGACCGCACCGCGCAGTTCGAGCGACTGGCTAATGAGGTGATGGAGCATGCGGTCTGCCGGCATTGCGGCCACGCTATAGCCCGGATCGGCGACGCTTCCTGGCGCCATAGCGCTGCAGCGCCCATGTCCCGTGGCTGCCGGGCAGCCAGTTTCGACCGGGACGGCACCTGGGACGACTCTCTCGATCGAGCGTGGAAGGCGAGTCCGCCGAAGACGTATCGGTGAGCTGTCCGTAGGCACCAGTAGGGCCGCGGTGGTGCGTTGGCGTACTCGTTGAAACTCGACTCGTGCAAGTCCCGCCTCGGACACCGGCAAGATCAGAAGCACCCCCGGGGCAGCGGGGGTTTCTGTTGCCAGTTAGCGCACCGCATCAGCTGCGATGCGGCTGTCAGCCCTTGACGATCTGGCCGTTGAAGATGCCGCCGGAGCAGATTTTCAGGGTTGGTGAGACTACGACGACCTGTCCGCCTCCCAGCATGCATTGGTTGGCCGTGACGGATGCGGGTGCGGCTACGGCCGGTCCCGTCAATCCCGCCAGGGAGAGACCGAGAAGAGCCGTGGAGACGGCGACGGCGATACGGCGCATGGTGACCTCTTTTGTCCGGGGAGCGAGATGGGCTCAGCTCCAGGAAGGCCTGTAGAGCCGTTGTCTCAGGCTCACGGTTCCCGGTCCATGCTCGTTGACCGGCCACCCTCGTGTGAGTGAATGCATTCACTCGGTCGGAGCAGGAAGAACCCCGGCTCAGCCGGGGTTCTTCTGTGTCACGAGCGCATCGGGGGCCGGAGGGTTACCAGCCGGACGTGCCGATTTCGATGCGGGGCTTGAAGGCGTTGTTGGAGCCGTCGTTGGGGTAGAGGTAGAGCTTGCCCGTCTGGTGGGGGGCCGAGGCTACGGCCACGAGGTCGGTCTGGCCGTCGTGGGTGAATTCGCCGGCCGCGTAGTCGGAGATGCCGTTCCAGCCGCCGGTGCCGATTTCGATCGAGGAAGCGATGTCGAAGGTGTGGTTCTTCGCGTCCGGCTGGAAGAGGAGCAGCTTGCCGGTCTTCGTGTCGGTGGCGATGAGTTCGGGCGCACCGAGCTGGTCGAAGACGCCGGCGGAGATGACCTTGTTCATGCGGTTCCAGTCGCCGGTGCCCCACGGGACGCGCTTTCCGAGCGTGTCCAGGCCGGACTTGCCCGTGCCGGGGTAGAGGTACATCTGCCCGGTGTCGGCCTTCACGGCGATGAGGTCGTCCTTGCCGTCGCCGTTGAAGTCGGCCGCGGCGAGGTGCTTCATGCCGTTCCAGGCGCCGGAGCCGATCTCGATGCGGTCGTCGAAGGCATCGAGGCCCTTGGCCTCCGTGCCCGGGTAGAGGAAGAGCTCTCCGGTCTCCTTCTTCACGGCGAGCAGGTCGTCCTTGCCGTCGTGGTTGAAGTCGCCGACGGTGAGGTTGCGCATGCCGTTCCAGCCGCCGGAGCCGATCTCGACCCGGTCACCGAAGGTGTTGAGGCCGCTCTTTCCGGTGCCGGGGTAGAGGAACAGCTTTCCGGTGGAGACCTGGACGGCCAGGAGGTCCTTCTTGGTGTCGCGGTTGAAGTCGCCCGTGACCAGTTCCGTCATGCCGGGGTCGGCCGGCAGGGGCTTGGACGGGAACGGGTCCGCGTGGTCCTTGCCGAGCCCGGCCTTCGGGCCGCAGCTCGGCCAGGCCCGCTCGCCCTGCTTGGCGAGCACCTTCTCGCCTATGCGTATCTGTTCCTCCTTGGTCGCCAGGTCGGCGCGCTCGGCGTACTGCTTGCCGCCGAATTCCGACCAGGTGCCCTGGCTGAACTGCAGGCCGCCGTAGTAGCCGTTGCCGGTGTTGATGTGCCAGTTGCCGCTGCTCTCGCACTGGGCCACCTTGTCCCAGGTGGCGACGGAGGCCGCCTGCGCGGCCGGTCCGGAGGAGAGGAGGGAGAGCGCGGTGACCGCGGCGATACCGGTGGCGGTCAGCAGCGCGCGCGTACGGGATGACGTAGACATGCGGAACCTTTTCGGAGAGAGGAGAGAGACGGGGGCGGGGCGGGAGTTCCTCACCAGCCGCCCGTGCCGATTTCCGTGCGCGGCGCCAGGCCCTTGCCGGTGCCCCGGTAGAGGTAGAGCTTTCCGGTCTCGCCCGGGTCGGAGTCGACCGCGGCGAGGTCACCGATGCCGTCGCCGGTGAAGTCGGCGGCCGCGTAGTCGGAGATGCCGTTCCAGCCGCCGGAGCCGATCTCGATACGGCTCCCCAGGGTGTCCAGGCCCGTCTTCCCGGTGCCGGGGTAGAGGTAGAGCTCGCCGGTTCCCGTCTTGGTGGCGATGATGTCGGCCTTGCCGTCGCCGTTGAAGTCGCCGGGAGATACGACCTTGTTCATGCCGTTCCAGGCGCCGGTGCCGATTTCGACGCGGTCGTCGAGGGCGTTGAGGCCGGACTTGCGGGTGCCCGGGTAGAGGAAGAGCTGGCCCGTTTCGGTCTTGGCGGCGATGAGGTCGGTCTTCCCGTCGCCGTTGAAGTCGCCCGCGGCGAGGTGCTTCATGCCGTTCCAGCCGCCCGTGCCGATTTCGATCCGGTCGTCCAGGGTGCTCAGCCCCTTGGCGTTGGTGCCGGGGTAGAGGAAGAGCTGGCCCGTTTCGTTCTTCACGGCGACGACGTCGTCCTTTCCGTCGCCGTTGAAGTCGCCGACGGTGAGGTTCTTCATGCCGGTCCAGCCGCCGGAGCCGATCTCGACGCGGCTGCCGAAGGTGCGCAGCCCCGTCTTTCCCGTGCCGGGGTACACGAACAGCTTTCCGGTGGAGACCTGGACGGCTACGAGATCCTTCTTGCCGTCGTGGTTGAAGTCGCCGGCGGTCAGTTCCGTCATTCCGGGGTCCATGACCGCCGGGGCCACGTCCACGTAGTCACGGTCGATCAGCATCCTGGTGCCGCCGTACGTCTCGTGGACGTTCCCCGTGTACTGGTTGATCCGCTGGCGGTTGTCCCAGTGCCCGGACGGAATGCCGGGAACGTCCGTGTCCGCCTTGCCGTTCCAGGTGGCCGCCCAGATCACGTCCGGGCGTTCGTAGGAGCCGGAGTCGTAGACGGCATCGAGCTGCTTGATGGCGGCGCCGGTCGAGCTGTAGACGCCCGAGCGGAAGCCGAGTTCCCGGATGCGCTCCGACCAGCCGGACAGGTACTGCACGACGCGGGTGTTGTACTCCGGTCCGTAACCGGCCTCCATGTCCTCGTAGATCACCGTGCCCGGGGCGAAGCCCAGCCGCTTGGCGAGGGCCACGGCCTTGTCCGCCGCGGCACGGCCGTCCTTGCCGGCGGTGCGGGAGGAGATGTGGGTCGCCTGCGTGCCCGCGTAGACGGGCAGCATGTGCCACCCGGCCTTCGTCTGCGCCTGCACCCAGGCAGGGGTCAGGTTGGGCTGGCTGGGGCAGCCGATGGACGGGCCGCCGATGTAGATCCCTATGCCCTTGTAGGGGGACTTGGCCCAGTCCGCCATCGCCGACGAGGACGGGGCGGTGCACGTGTCGAACGCCTTGCCGGTGAAGCCCGTGCTCGGTCTCACGGCGGCCGCCGCGTCCTGGACCACGGTGCCGGACGGTTCGAGGACGGTGGCCGGCCGCGCCGACGCGTCGGTCCGCGCCGAGGCCAGGATCTTCTGCACGGCGGCGGGGGAGTCCCCGTAGCCGGCGGTCGCGTACAGGCCCGCGCCCTCGAAGGCCACGCGCACTTCCTGCTGCTCGTCGGCGGGCAGCGCGTCGGGTACGCGGTCGCCGGCCCGTACGGTCACCAGGGGCACCTCGGGGCGCGGGGCGGCGTCGCTGACCGGCTCCAGGACCAGGGCGTCGGTCTTCTCGGCGATCAGGTGTGCCGGGCAGTCCTGGTTCGCACCGGGGTGGCCGAGGTAGAGGGTGTGCTGGTCGAACCGGACGCAGGTGTCCGGGTGTTCGTCCAGGTTCACCACGTTCCAGCCGGCGGGGACGTCGAGGGTGAGACCGCGGTAGGTGACCGGCGTGGTGCCCGGCCCCTCGGCGGAGGCGGAGGCGGCGGCGGAAGCGGCGGCGGTGGCAGAGGTGGAGGCCGGGGCGGGAGCGGTGCCCGTGGCGGCGAAGGCCGTTCCGGTGACGGACTGCAGCGGTACGGACAGCACCGCGGCTGCGGCGACGAACGCGGCCAGGCCGCGCAGGCGCTGGGAGCTCATGGGATTCTCCGGGAGGCAGAGGAGAGACGGGGCGGGTCCGCGAGAGGGGTGCCGGACCCGCCCCGGAGGCACACGCGTGACGGGATGGGCGGGGTGAGCGGGGTGGTGCGGCGGATTACCAGCCGCCGGAGCCGATCTCCACGCGGGACGCGAAGCCCTTGCCGTTGCCCCGGTAGAAGTAGAGCTTTCCGGTCTTGCGCGGGTCGGAGTCGACGGCGGCGAGGTCGTCGATGCCGTCCTTGTCGAAGTCCGCGGCCGCGTAGTCGGAGATGTCGTTCCAGCCGCCGGAGCCGACCTCGATGCGCTTGCCCAGCGTGTCCAGGCCCGCCTTGCCCGTGCCGGGGTAGAGGTAGAGCTCGCCCGTCTCGGTCTTGGTGGCGATGATGTCGGCCTTGCCGTCGCCGTTGAAGTCGCCGGAGACGACCTTGTTCATGCCGTTCCAGGCGCCGGTGCCGATCTCGATGCGGTCGTCGAGGGCGTTGAGGCCGGACTTGCGGGTGCCCGGGTAGAGGAAGAGCTGCCCGGTGTCGGTCTTGGCGGCGATGAGGTCGGTCTTGCCGTCGCCGTTGAAGTCGCCCGCGGTCAGGTGCTTCATGCCGTTCCAGGCGCCGGAGCCTATTTCGACGCGGTCGTCCAGGGTGCTGAGGCCCTTGCCGTTGGTGCCCGGGTAGAGGAACAGCTTGCCGTCCGCCCGCTTGGTGGCGACGAGGTCCTCCTTGCCGTCGCCGTTGAAGTCGCCGACGGTGAGGTTGCGCATGCCGTTCCAGCCGCCGGAGCCGATCTCGACCCGGTCGCCGAGCGAGTTGAGACCGCTCTTTCCGGTGCCCGGGTAGAGGAACAGCTTTCCGGTGGAGACCTGGACGGCCACGATGTCCTTCTTGCCGTCGTGGTTGAGGTCGCCGGCCGTCAGCTCCGTCATGCCCGGGTCGATGGGAGGCTGCTCGTCGTCGACGACGGACTTGTTGTGGACCGGGTAGTAGCTCTCGGTGTCGTGGCCCGGGAAGTACGGGTACGGGATCTCGCGGTGGTGCACGCCGGAGCTGCTGAACTCGTAGCCCACGTACTTGGTGTGGTCCGCGTTCGCCCATTTGTCGAAGAGGACGACGTGCCCGTAGCGGCCCGGCTTCGGGTTGAGGAGGGCGTCACCGGACTTGAGGTCGCTCTTCTTGATCTTCTCGGTCACGCCCTGGGGACCGAAGTTGGGCGTGGCCATGTCCCAGGCGAGGCGCCAGGCCATGGACACGTAGCCGGAACAGTCGGTCCGGTGGCCCCGGTACGAGCCCCCCATGTTGTACGGGATGCCCTTGCCCACCCACTCGGCGGCGCGCTTGAGCGTCTCGCTGCGCTTGATCCGCGGGGCGTCCTTGCTGGCGCCGGCGACGTTGAAGAACTCCTCGCCGTCGGGCGCCACGGGGAGCATGGGGCCCTGGCCGTTGCTCCCGAAGTCGCCCGGGTCCTCGTCCGCGGCGACCGCCGCCGGGACGGGCGCCGCCGTGGCGGACGTCGCCATGGAGAGCCCGCCACCGGTGACGGCGCAGACGAGGGCGATGCTGATGGCGGAGCGGCGCAGGAAGGCGTGCTTGGACACAAGAGTCTCCTGAGAGAGGTGAAGTGATGAAGGTGAAGTGATGGGGTAAGGAAGGGTGTTGCTAAAGAGGTGTTGCTCAAGGGGCGCTGCTAAAGGGGTGTGCTGCGAGGGGGCGCTGAGAAGGAGCGCGGCGCAGCGTGAGGAGAGCGGCTGCGGCTCAGAAGGCGATGGCTGCACACGCGAGGGGCAGCTGACGATCGCGAGCCGGGCGCCGGAAGAAGGCGGGAAGCGGAGGGATCAGGGGATGTGGGCCGCCCAGCAATGCGGCCCGCTGGTCACTGCCAGCCCATGGACTGCCAGCCCATGGAGCCGGTGACCGCGTGGACGGCGCTCCCGGCGTCCGTGGCCGCGGAAGCGGGGCTCCCGGCAGCGGTCGTCGTGACCGGGGCGGCGACGGCGGAGGCTGCCGGGGCGAGGACGGCGGTCCCCAGGGCGAGGGTGGCGACCGCGGCGGCCTGGGTGATGCGGGTGCGGAACATGTCGGTGGTCCTTCCGGGAACGAAGCGGTGAGCCGAAGCGGTGAGCTGAAGCGGCAGGGAATGGCGGACCAGTGGGGCATCCCGCGGTGATGCCCGGCACGTTGTTCCGGTCGGTTCTGCCGGCCAGCCGTTCGTACCGGCTGACATGAGAAAGCTTCGTCCTGGGGCGGACGGGGCGGAAGGGGTTTCCGGTGGACCGAAAGGGCCCGGGACGGATCAGTCCAGGGGTCAAGCCCGGCGGCGTCACGGGACGTCGAGCAAGGGCACCTGGGCGCCCACGAGATCCCAGCGCGCGAGCTGCGGGCAGTCCTCAAGGGCGCGCCGGCAGGCCCGCTCGGCGTGCTCCTCGGCCTCCTCCAGGCGGTCGGCGAGCAGGTACACCCCGAGGACGGGGTGGGGCCGGGCCCGGGGATGAACCGAGATGTGCTCGATCCGCTCCCGCGGCAGCGCGCGGGAGAGGACGAGTTCGCGGATCTCTGCCGGCAGTTCCGTCGTCCGGCGTGGCCGGCGCATGGCGACGTGCACGAGATACATGCGCTCAACTCTTCCAAGCGGGAAACGGCCTCACCAGGGATGAAGCGGAACGGTTCGGTCCCTGGCCGCAAACGGCCAGGGCGGGGGCCCGGGAAGAACTACACATGTTGTGCGCAGCATGTAATGATCACGGGTGATTTCAGTAATTGTCCTTGACCGTCGGGGGGCGTTGATGCTGGACACACTGGGGTTGGACACCGGATCGGAGCAGGTCTACCGGGGACTGCTGGCCATGCCCGGAGCGGGGGTCGCGGCGCTGGCCGCGTACTTGGGGCTGACGGACGCCGAAGTGCGGGCCGGGCTCGACGTGCTGAGCGAGCTGTCGCTGGTGCGCCCGTCGGCCGAGAGGGCGGGAGGGCTGCGCGCCGTCTCGCCGGACATCGGCCTGGACATCCTGATGTCCCGCCAGCAGGCTCAGCTGGCCGCGCAGCAGCAGCGCCTGGAGGAGTCCCGGGTCGCCGCCGCCCAGCTCATCGCGGAGTACGCCGACCACCGCTCCGTCGGCGCCGGCGTGGGCGGGGAGCAACTGGTCGGGCTGGACGAGATCAGGGACCGGCTGGCCCTCCTCACCCGCGAGGTGCGCGAGGAGGTCATGGCCTTCAGCCCCGACGGCGCGCAGACCGAGGAGAACATGGCGGCCGCCCGGCCGCTGGACCGCGAACTGCTCGGCCGCCGGGTCCGGCTGCGCACCGTTTACCTCGACAGCGTGCGCAACAGCGCCCCGACCACCGCCTACGCCGAGTGGCTCACCCGGCTGGGCGGGCAGATCCGGACGGCGCCCGCGCTCCCCACCCGGATGATCATCATTGACCGGACGACCGCCGTGATGCCGGTGCACAGCGACGACACGGCCGCCCGCGCCGTCGTCCTGACCGGCGAGGGCATCCTCGCGGCGCTTTGTGCCCTCTTCGAGACGGTGTGGGCGGCCGCCCAGCCGCTCGGGGCGAGCCCCTCCCGCGACGAACACGGCCTCACCGGCCAGGAGGAGGCCACGGTCCGGCTCCTCGCCGAAGGCCGCACCGACGAGGCCATCGCCAAGCGCCTCGGCGTCTCCCAGCGCACGGCCCGCCGCATCGCCACCGGCCTCATGGAGCGCCTGGGCGCCCGCAGCCGCTTCCAGGCCGGCGTCTTCGCCGTCCAGGCCGGCTGGCTGCCCGCCCGGGCGGCCCGCTGACGGGGGTAGGAAGCCGCATGCCTCGCGGAGGGCCCGGGCGTGTGCCCTCCGTCACGTGCCCGCCCACGTGCCCTCCGTCACGTGCCCGCCACATGCCTGCCGCCCGTCCGGCGTGATGTGGCGTGGCGTGGGCGTATGACGGAGCGTGGCCGGGCGCTACCGGCCGGCGCCGGACGATGCCGGAAGCGCCCGGAAAATCCCGGGTACCATGAGGGGACAGCAACCCCATTCGACGGGGTTTACGCAGGTCAGTGCGCTGTCAGTGATCTGCCGACCCGGTGCCCGGGCGGAGCGGCCACGCTCCGGCGGCCCCCGGGATTCCCCGTCGTCCCGGGGTTTTTCTGTGTGCGCGCAGCGCGTCCGCTGTGTTGCGAAGCTCCACTCACCCCCTGCGTCGAGGCATGAACGTATCTCTCACCGACCGCCGCCCTGCCCGCGTGGGCGTGCTGGTCACCGCACTCCTGACCGCCTGCATCGCCTTCCAGCTCAACGCGAGCATGCTCAGCCCCGCGCTGAAGAGCATCGAGGACAGCCTCGGCGCCAGCTCGGCCGAGGTCGGGCTGACCCAGACCGCGTTCTTCACGTCGGCGGCCCTCTTCTCGCTCTTCCTGCCGCGGCTCGGTGACGTCATCGGACGCCGCAAGGTCCTGGTCGGCATGCTCGTGCTCATGGCCGCCGGCTGCGTGATCGCGGCGCTGGCGACGAGCGTGCCGGTGCTGTTCGCCGGGCGGATCGTGCAGGGCTTCTCCGGCCCGGTCGTCCCGCTCTGCCTGATCATGCTGCGCCAGGAGGTGACCGAGCCCAAGCGGTACGGCACCCTGCTCGGCGTGATCACCGCGGTCAACGGCGGCATCGCCGGTGTCGACTCGCTCGCGGGCGGCTTCCTCGCCGACGAGCACGGCTTCCAGTCCGTGTTCTGGGTCATGGCCGTCGTCGCCGTCCTCGCGGCCGCCCTCGCCGCGTTCCTGACCCCCGAGTCCAAGGTTCCCGGCGCGGACCGGATGGACTGGCCGGGTGTCGGCCTCCTCGTGGTGTCGGTCGGCTCCCTGCTCGTCGCCCTCAACGAGGCGGGCAAGCTCGGCGACGCGAACTGGGGGCTCATCGCCGTCCTGGTCGTCGTCTCCGCCGCCGCGTTCGCGCTGTTCTGGCGCACCGAGGACCGCTCGGCGCACCCGCTGGTGGCCACCCGGCACCTGCGCCGCCGCGGCACGTGGGCCACCCTGCTCACCACCACCCTCACCATGACCGGTGTCTTCGCCGTCATGAACGGCCTGATCCCGGCCTTCGCCCAGGACGCCGAGGCCGGTCTCGGCATGGGCGCCGAGGGCTCCGCGTGGTGGACCCTGACCCCGTACGCCCTGGCCGGCCTGGCCATGGGGCCGCTGGCCGGGCGCCTCGCCGCCACGTACGGCTACGGGCGCGTCCTGCGGATCGGACTCGTCGGCTCGGCGGCGTCGGTCCTCCTGATGATCCTCACGATCCCCGCCCACTCGAAGGCCCTGCTGCTGGTGGCGTCGCTCCTGGTGGGCATCGCCTACGCGGGCGTGGCGAACATCGTCCTCAACGGCCTCGGCATCGTCCTCTCCCCGCGGGAGAACCCGGGCTTCCTCCCCGGCCTCAACGCGGGCGCGTTCAACCTGGGTGCGGGGCTGAGCTTCGCGGTGCTGTACGCGGTGAAGACGGCGGTCCAGCCGGCGGACGACGCGGCTTCCGCCACGGGGTACACGTCCGGCATGATCGCCGGTGTGGTGATCCTGGCCGCGGCGCTGGCGACGTCCTTCCTGATCCCGAAGCCGGTCGCGGCGGAGGCCGCGGGGGAGCCGGCGGGCGAGGCGACGACCGCCGAGGCCCCGGTCCGGGCCGGCGGCTGAGAACCCGCCCCCGGCGGCCGCCGACGGCAGAAAACCCCGGCTCCCGAGCCGGGGTTTTCGCATGTCGGGCGGTGCGCGGGAGGGGCTCGGCGGTGTCCGGCACCGCCGGGCCGCGCCGTGGTGGTTGATCGCCGTGGCGGCGGAGTCGTGAGGCCGGGCCTCGCCGGAGTTCAGCGCGTCCGGCTCACCCGGGCCACCGGAGCGCCGTCGCCGTTCGCGGTGGCCTTCGCCGCCCGGCGGCCGTTCGCCGCGGGATCCCGTGCCGGGCCGGCCGGCAGCGGAGCCGCCGCCGTCTCCTTCTCCTCCTTCTCCTCCTTCGCCTCCTTCGACCGCGTCGCCTCCTGGATCAGGCGGGAGCGGATCGCCAAGTACTTGGCGTTGAGTTCGTCCACCGGGATGAACTTGCTGACACCGCCCTCGCTGATCTTCGGTTCCTGGCGTTCCATGATGCGGACGTCCTGGACGTCCTGGATCCACTTCTCCATGTAGAGGGAGGCGCGGGGCAGGATGCGCCGCAGCCGCTCCGAGCGGAGGAACGGCTTGACCGTCGGGTACTCGTACCAGCGCAGGATGTGCTCGGTGTGCCCGTCGTCGACGGGCACGAGCCACGACGTCGCCTCGAACTGCTCGGTCTGGACGTGCACCTGGCAGGGGAAGGTGAACGTGATGACGTAGTGCGTGGTGTTGGAGGGGTCCGCCTCCTCCTGGTGGTCGAAGGAGTAGCGCAGGGTCTGCCCCTCGGTCACCGTCTCCAGCTTGTGGTTGACGATCTTCGTGGCCGCGAGGTAGCGCTCCTTGCCGTCGAGGCCCAGCTTGCGCGCCGTTCCGTAGAGGAACAGGTAGTCGATGTAGTTGAACCAGTGATCACGGTGGACGTACGTGATGTGGTAGAACTCGAGCAGACTCTCGATGTAGCGGGTGTAGTGGACCGGGCGGGTCCAGTGCAGCGTCGAGTGGACCTTGGGGTTGTCCGCGACCACCGGCGCGATCTGCAGGTCCGGCAGCTCGGCGCGCTCCTCGCCCCACCACAGCCACACCAGGCCGTGGGCTTCTCGCACCGGGTGCACGGGCACCCGGAGCGAGCCGGGTATTCGGGCCCCGGAGCCCAGCGCCGGCACGGCCTTGCACGCGCCGTCGGGTCCGTAGCGGAAGCCGTGGTACGGGCACTCGACGGAGTCGCCCTTCATCCGGCCGTCGGCGAGGTTCGCGCCCTTGTGCGGGCAGCGCGCGCCCTGGCAGACGAGGTTGCCGTCGAGGTCGCGCCACAGGACCAGCTCCTGGCCCATCCGGCGGACCCCCGTGGGCTTGTCGTTCCGCACCTCGTCGGCCGGGAGTATCGGATACCACTGGTTGGGGATCATCTTTCGTTCCTCCTCGGTGGATCGTGCCGGCATCGGATCAGCCTTCGACTACCTCCACCACCCCCGTGTCGCCGTCGACCATGACCATGTCCCCGGTGCTGATGCGCTGTGTCGCGTACTTGGTGTTCACGACCGACGGCACGTGGAACTCGCGGGAGACGATCGAGCTGTGCGACAGCATCGAGCCGACGTCGGTGACGACGCCGCCGGCGATGGCGAACAGCGGGGTCCACGAGGCGTCGGTGTAGCGGGTCACGAGGATCTCGCCGGCCTCGAACTCGTCGGCCTGCCAGACGAGGTCCTCCACGATGCGGGCGCGGCCGATCACGCGCCCGGGGCTCGCGCCCAGCCCGCTGAGCCGGGCGCCGCCCGGGGCGGGGCGCACGGCCTGGGTGATGTCGTGCTCGCCGATGAAGGTGAGCGGCGGCTCGGGGAGCCGCTTGCAATACTCGTGGAGCCGCCGGGCCTCGTCGATCCGCTCGCGCGGGAAGGCGGCCGGCTCGTCGGCGTCCCCGGCCAGGTAGGCCCGTACGTCCTCGAAGTCGAGGTGGGCGACCTCGTCGAGGGAGTGCAGGACGCCCGTGTCCACGAGCCGCCGGCCCACCTCGTACACGACGTTCCGCACCAGCCAGATCGACGTGATCATCGACATCCGGGTGGTCTCGCGCAGCTCGCTGCACAGCGCGTACAGCGAGATGACCGTCTCGATGACCTTGCGCTGCGGCAGCGAGAGCTTCTTGAGGACCTCGCGCGAGTCGTCGTGGTAGCCGTCGCTGCGCCGCAGGATGTCGTCGGCGGAGAAGCCGTCGGAGGCGTACCGCCGGATCATCTGGAAGATGTACGAGGGATCGTCGATCCACCGCGGGTGCGTGAGCTCCATCTCCTGGTGGCCGCGGGTGCCGTTGGCGCGCAGGAACGGCTCCATGTGGCGCTCCCAGAAGAGTGCGCCCTCGTCGTCCGCGCGCAGCGCCGCGGCGACGTTCTCCAGCGGCTCCTCGTTGATGATCCGCAGGACGCGGGGGCGGTCCTTGGCGGCCTGGGCGACGGCCCAGATCTCCTTCGCGGACTCCACGGTCCGCAGGCTGGACATGTCGGTCTTGATGCGGTTCTGCAGGTTCTCGCCCTCCGCGCCGAGCCACAGGCGGCACAGCTCGGTGAGGATCCCGTAGAACCCGAAGGCGTTGATGTAGTACGGCATGTAGCCGATGTGCATGTCGTGGAACCAGCCGAGGTTGCGGGTGAGCTCGGCGTGCAGCTCGCGGCGGCTCATGCGGGTGAGGTCCAGCCGCCGGGCGCGGTCGAACTCGTAGAGCCGCGAGGCGACCATCGCGCCCGACCGGGACTTCATCCGCACCGCCTCGGCGGCGGTGTGGCGCAGCCAGTGCGCCGTGGACAGCAGGTCCTCCACGCCGCCGGGGAACTTGCCGAACGGGTTCGCGTAGTCGGCGAGGGCCCCCGCTTCGACCTCCTCGCCGACGAACCGCTTGGTGAAGTGCCGCTGGTCGCGGGTGGGCAGGGCCTGGCCCAGCAGGTAGGCGCTGTAGGAGATGTTGAGGTAGACGTGCCCCTGGTAGTAGCCCATGTGCAGGTCGGCGTCGCCGGTGTCGCGGACGCCGAGGGCGGCGGCGCAGTCCAGGTGGACGTGCTGCTGGTAGTAGCGCGCGAAGCTCAGGCCGAGCGGCGTCATCAGGCCGACGAAGATCTCTCCGATGTCCATGCGGGACCACAGGGTGCCCCGCTGGACGGGGTCCGGCTGCGGCACCACGTACGGGCTGAGCGTCCCGGCGCGCGACGAGGCGTCCTGCGGGAGCGGCCGCGTGGTGATCGGGCGGGTCTGGAAGAGGTGGAACTCCCCGTCCCGCAGGCCCCATTCGACGTCCTGCTCGCTGCCGTAGTGCTCGCGCACCCGCAGCCCGAGCCGCGCGAGCTCGGCGAGGCGGGCGTGGTCCAGGCAGGGGACGCTGCGGTCGGCGGCGTCGACCTTCGTCATCCCGATCTTCCCGGGGGCCAGCGGCGCCCACTTGGCGACCTTGTAGCGCACGCGCTCCTCGACGACCTCCAGGCTGCGGTCGTCGACGACGAACAGGTCGCTGGAGACCCGCCCGGAGACCAGGCCCTCGCCCAGGCCGCGGCAGGCCTCGACGACCACGCGGTGCGGACGGGCGCTCACCGGGTCCACGGTGAACAGCACGCCGCTGACGTCGCAGTGGACCATCTCCTGGACGACAACGGCCATCGCCGTGGCCGCGTCGCCGTCGCGGTAGACCGTGGCCCGCGCGGACCACAGCGACGCCCAGCACTGCTGCACTGCGTCGAGCAGCGGCCCGTCGCCCGAGACGTCCAGGACCGTGTCGTGCTGGCCGGCGAAGGACCGCGCCGCCGAGTCCTCCTTGAGCGCCGAGGAGCGCACGGCCACCCGCGGCCGCCCGAGCCGCTCGTAGGCGGCGAGGATCTCGTCGGCGAGCGGCGCGGGAATGCGGGTCGCCAGGATCAGCTCGCGGACCGCGCCGCCCTCGGCGCCCTCGATCTTGCCGTCCAGCCCGGTGTCGGCGAGGTAGCGCGTGAAGAGGCCGGTGGTCAGGCAGAAGGCGGGCGGCACCGGCAGCCCCGCCGCGATCATGTCGGCGAGCCGGGCCGCCTTGCCGCCGAGGACGGCCGGGTCGGCGGTGCCGGGGCCGCCGAGGACGACGACGTCGCCGGACTGCGGCGCGAGGGTCACGGGGTCAGTGGAACGCGTTGCCATGTCGGGCTCTCCTGGGCGCTCGGGCCGTCGCGGGGCTGCCGGGGGAATGGATGGGGGGTGCGCGCAAGTAGCGCTACGGGACGGGCTGCTTGCTGAGGGCCGTGAAGCCACGTGCCGAGGGCCGTGAAGCTACGTGCTGATGGCCGTGAACGCCCGGAACTCCTCGCCCGGGACGATCCTGGCCGCCTCGACGCCGGTGAACCCGGCGCCCTCCAGCTGCGCGACGAGCTCCTCCTCGCGCGGCAGCGGGCCGCCGAAGTCGGCGTAGGTGAACCAGAGGCTGAGGACGTCCAGGCCGACGCTGCCGCCCCGGCACGCGGTGGTGAGCAGGATCCTGCCGCCCGGCGCGAGCAGCGAGCGCGCCTTCGCGAGCGCCGCCACGCGCTCGTCCTCGGCGAAGTAGTAGATGTTGTTGTGCATCGTCACGAGGTCGAACTGCGGCTGCAGGTCGAGCGTGCGCAGGTCGCCCCGGCGCGTCTCGACGCGGTCGGCGAGCCCCCACTCGGCCATGTTCTTGGTCGCGGCCTCCGCGACCTCCTCCTGCATGTCGACAGCGAGGGCCGTCAGGCGCGGGTTGAGCCGCGCCGCGTGCCGGACGTGCACGCCGCTGCCGCAGCCCACCTCCAGCAGCCGTACGGGGTTGCCGCGGTCGAGGACGCGCTCGACGGCGGCCTCGACGAGCGGCTCGATCACGCGCGTGGAGCGGGCGATGACGAGCCCGTCCTGGTCGCCCAGCGAGAAGCGCTCGCCGGTGACCGCCATCCGCGGGCCGCCCAGCAGGACGGGCACGTGGAAGCGCAGCACCTCCTCCAGGGCGGCAGCCAGGGCGTCGTTGCCCGCGCGGGCGAGGACGCGGGCGGCGATGCCCTTCAGCCGGTAGCAGCCCTCGCGCCGGTCCAGCTCGCCGAGGCGCACGCCCAGTTCCAGCCAGGCCCGCAGCCGCTCCTTGTCCTGCCCGGCGCCCAGCTTGCCGGCCAGCGACTCCAGGTCGCAGGGGCGCACCGCGAGCCATCCGAGGATGCCGGAGCCGGCCGCCGAGGCGAGGAAGGCCGCGCGGTAGACCGGCGTGACGAACCCCTTCGACACGGCGAACAGCAGGGGCATCCGCCAGTTGCCGGCGATCCGCGCCGCGGACAGGGCGTCGCCCAGCGGCTGCCCGACGCGGTCCTTGACGCTCTTGACCAGGCTCAGTACGTCCATGAGGCGTTCCTTTGCTCAGAAGTGGCCGTGGAGGCGAGCCGGGCGAGCTCGCCGCGCAGCTCCCGCAGCAGCCGCTGCCGCGAGGGGCCGCCGGCGGTGAGGAAGAAGTGGTCGCCCTGCAGGTGGTGGTGGAGGAACGAACTCGTCGTGTACGCCCGCCAGGCCTCCACCTCGGCGGCGTCCGCGACCGGGTCGTCGCTCGCGGAGAACGCCGTCATCGGGCAGTCCGGCGGGCGGCGCGGCAGCCACCGGTAGCCGTTGCAGACCTGCAGGTCGGCCCGGAGGACGGGCAGCCTCCGGTCCAGGTAGGCGCCGTTGAGCAGCGCCTGGTCGCCGTCGCCGAGCGCGCCGATGCCGGCGGCGAAGCGGCGCAGCTCCTCGTCGGGCAGCAGGTGCTCGGTGCGGTCCCCGTACAGGTGCGGCGCCCTGCTGCCGGAGACGAACAGGTGGCGTGGCCCGGGCTCGCCGCGGTCCCGCAGCGTGCAGGCCACCTCGTAGGCCAGCAGGGCGCCCATGCTGTGCCCGAAGAAGGCGTAGTCGCGGGTGAGTCCCTGCCGCACGAGCTCGTCCGCGACGTCGGCGACGAGGGGCGCGGCCGACCTGTACGGCTCCTCGCGCATCCGCAGGCCGCGCCCCGGCAGCTGCACGGCGGCCACGTCCGCGACGCTCGCGCCGAGGTGCTCGCGCCAGTCGCGGTAGACGGAGGCCGTGCCGCCCGCGTACGGGAAGCAGATCAGCCGGGTCCCCGCCGCGTCCGGCGCGGGCGGCGGCGCGCCGAAGCGCGGGAACCACAGGGCGTCCCGGGGCGGGGCGGCGACGAGCGGCTCAGCGGGCGACATGTTTGCGGCCTTCCGCCGAGTCCAGCCACGCGATCGTCCGCCGCATGCCCTCCTCGAAGCCCACCGGGCTCTTGAAGCCGAACTCCTCCTGGGCGCGCCCGATCCCGTACGACTGGTCGCGGTCGAAGAGGTGCACGGCGTGGCGGGTGAGGACCGGCCGGGCCTTGACGCCGAGGAGCCCGTAGAGCTTCTCCGAGACCGTGGCCACGGCGGTGGCCACCGGCGTCGGCAGGCTCAGCCGGGGCGGCGGCGCGCCCAGGCCGCGGGCCAGCGCCTCGATGTACTCGCGCCACGTGGTCGGCTCCGGATCGCGCAGGTTGTAGGTCCGTCCGGCCGTGGCGTCGGAGGTGCACGCGTCGATCATGGCGTCGGCGGCGTTGCCCACGTACAGCAGGCCGGCCGGGACGCGGCCCTGGCGGATGTAGACCATCTGCTTGCGCAGCAGCAGGTCCGCGATCTCGATGACGAAGTCCTTGCTGCCGGGCCCGTAGACGGACACCGGGCGGACCACCGTCACCGGCACCCCGGTCCGTGCGGCGGCCTCGCGCACGGCGCGCTCGCCGAGCAGCTTGCTGCGGTTGTACGGCAGGCCGGTGTCGCGCGGCTCGGCGCTCTCGTCGCAGGGCCGGACGGGATAGCCGTAGACGTCGGTGGTGCTCACGTGCAGCACGCGCCGGACCGTGCCCGCGCGGGCCGCGGCCTCGACGACGTTGGCCGCGCCGGTGACGTTGATGCGCCGGAAGTCCTCCCAGGCGCCCCAGTCCGCCGACATCCCGGCGCAGTTGTAGACCTGCCGCACCCCGGCCACGGCCCGGTGCAGGCTCGCGAGGTCGCTCAGGTCACCGACGACGGCGTCGGTCTCGGAGCCCGCGAAGCCCGACCGGTCGCTGCCCTCGCGGACGAGCACGCGCACCCGGTGGCCGCGCTCGGCCAGGCGGCGGACGAGGTGCCCGCCGATGAACCCGCTCGCCCCGGTGACCAGGACGTCCGGCTGCTCGACGGGTCCGGGATCGGGGGAGGGGGAGCCGGACGGGTCCGTGTTCTGTGTCGGCATGGGATCACACCAGAAGGTCGAGGGCGGTTTCGAGGTCGGTCTCGCTGTGGTCGACGTTGACGAAGAAGCGCAGCCGGCACTTGTCGCGCTCGACGGCCGGATAGCCGATGGGCATGACGTTGACGCCCTGTTCCAGCAGGGAATTCGACAGGGCCATCGTCTTCTCCCAGTCGCCGGTGATGACCGGGATCACGGCGGACGCCCGGGACACGCCGATGTCCAGGCCGCGTTCGCGGGCCCCGGCCCGGAAGAAGTCCGACAGCGCGCGCAGCCGGGCCACGCGCTGCGGCTCCTTGCGGACCACCCGGATCGCCTCCAGGGCCGCCGCCGCGTTCGCCGGCGAGATGCCGGTGCTGAAGATGTGCAGGGGAGCGGTGAAGCGGAGGTACTCCACGATCGGCTCGCGGGCCGCGATGTAGCCGCCGAGGCTGCCGATCGCCTTGCTGAGGGTGCCCATCCACAGGTCCACGTCGGCCCGGCCGACGGGGAAGTGCTCGCCGATGCCGCGCCCGGTCGCCCCGAGGACGCCCACCGAGTGCGCCTCGTCGATCATCAGCATGGCGCCGTGGCGCTGTTTGACCTCGATGAACCGGGGCAGGTCGGGGATGTCGCCGTCCTGGCTGTACGCGCCCTCGATCACCACCAGCGCCCGCCGGTGCCGGCCGCGCAGCGCGGTGAGGATGCGGTCCAGGGCCTCCCAGTCGTTGTGCGGGAACGGCCGCCGGCGCGCGCCCGACAGGACGCAGCCGCGCACGGTGGAGTCGTGGCTCCACTCGTCGTGGACGATCAGGTCCTCCGGCCCGAACAGGTGTCCCACCGTGGCGACGTTGGTGGCGTGGCCGCCCGCGAAGACGATGGCCGCCTCCGTGCCGAGGAACGAGGCGATCTCGGCGTCGAGCTCGTGGTGCAGCGGCGTCTCCCCGAACAGCAGCGGGGTCGCCGACGCCGACGTGCCGTACTGGTCGATGGCCTCCTTCGCGGCCTGCCGCACCTGCGGATGGCCCGACAGGGCCAGGTAGTTGAAGGCCGCGAAGTTGACGACCTTGCGGCCGCCGATCGTGGCCTCCGCGGAGTTGAAGCCCTCGTGCGCGCGGCCGTACGGGTTCGCCCCGCCCGCCCGCGCCTGCCGCAGCCGGCCCTGGAGCTCGGCGTACTCGGCCCACTCCTCGAACGCGTACTCCTGCTTCACCACCGGCCGCGCCGGACGCGGCGCCACGGGCGGAACGACCGGTACGGGGGCCGGGGCCGGGGCGGGTGCGGCGGGCGCCTGCGGAAGGGCTCCGCCGCCGGCCAGCCGGTCCACCAGGTCCCGTACCGTCGGGTCCTCGGGAAGGTCACGTTGCAACTCGTCCATCCGATCGGGGTATTGGGCGGCGATGCTGCGCTGCAGATCGGTCCGCATCAGCGAGTCGAAGCCCAGGTCGACGCCGAGGCGGGCGTACGGCGGGATCTGCTCGGCGGGGAAGCCGCAGATCCGCGCGATGTGGCCGAGGACGCTGCCCTCGACGGCCGGGGCGGCGGCCGCGGGGGCGTACGGCTCCTGCACTGCGGGAGCGGGCGCGGCGGGCAGGGCGGGGCTCGTCACCGCGGGGCGCTCCGGGTGGCGCGTGACCGGCGGCGTGAACCAGTACGACTCCCGCTCGAAGACCGCGTGCGGCACGGGGACGTGGCGCGGCGGGGCATCCCGGTCGAGCGCGCCCCAGTCCACGGCGCCACCCGCGCAGTGCAGCCGCCCCAGGGACTGCAGGAGCGACTCCCAGGCGTCGCCGCCGCGCCGCAGCGACGGCAGCCACAGCGGCGCCGGGGCGTCCGCCGCGCCGGGCTCGGCCGCCGTCATGGCGCGGCCCAGGTTGAGCAGCGTCGGGTGCGGGCCGATCTCCACGAAGGCGTCGCAGCCGAGCCGCCGCAGCGTCGCGAAGCCGTCGGCGAAGCGCACCGTGCCGAGCAGGTGCGCGCGCCAGTAGGCGCCGTCCGGGCGGCCGGTGAGCTCGCCCGTGGCGTCGGAGACCCACGGCACGGCGGGCTCCTCGAACGCGATCCGGTCCGCCGCCTCCTGCAGCGGGCCGGCCGCGCCCGCCATCAGCGGCGAGTGGAAGGCGTGCGAGACCACCAGCGGCCGTACGGTCAGGCCCCGCCCGCGCAGGGCCTCTCCCGCCGCGGCGATCTCCGCGGCCGGGCCCGACAGCACCAGGTGGTCGGGGGTGTTGACCGCCGCGACCGCGACTTGGGCGAGGCCGGCGGCGAGCTCGCGGACCGCGTCCGGATCGCCGATGCACGCGATCATCGCTCCCTCGCCCGGCTGCTCGTCCATGAGCCGCCCGCGCTCCGCCGCCAGCACCAGCGCGTCCTCCAGGGACACCGCCCCGGCGACGGCCGCCGCGGCGATCGCCCCGGCGCTGTGCCCGAGCACGGCCGCCGGGCGCACGCCCAGCGACGTCCACACCCCGGCCAGCGCGATCTCCAGGGCGACCAGGGCCGCCTGGCAGTACCGCGTGCCGCGCAGCTGCGCGGCGCCGTCCTCGTCGAAGAGCAGCCGGGTCAGCGGCGTGCCGAGCAGCGGCCGCAGGACGGCGCCGGCCCGGTCCAGGGTCCGCGTGAACGCCTCGTGCGTGCCGTACAGCTCCTTGGCCATGCCCGTGTACTGGGTGCCCTGGCCGCCGAAGAGGAACGCCACCGACGGCTCGGGACGGCCCAGCACGTGCCCCCGCACCGCCGCCGTCGACGCCCGGTCCCGGACCAGGTCCTCCAGCGCGGCGTCCAGGTCCGCGGCCGACGCGCCGGTGACGACGGCGCGGTGGGCCAGGTGCGCCCGCCCGGTGTTCGCCGAGTGGCACACCGCCCGCAGGTCCGCCTCCGGGCGGGCCGCGAGATGGGTGCGGTACTGGCGCGCCAGCGCGGCCAGCGCGGTCGGCGTGTGCCCCGACAGGCACAGGGCGTGCCGCGGGCGCAGCACCGCGGGCTCGGGGACGGGCAGCGGCTCGGGGGCGGCCTCCACGACGACGTGCGCGTTGGCACCGCCGAACCCGAACGAGCTCACCGCCGCCCGCGCCGCGTCCCGCACCGGCAGCGGGCGGCGCTCCGTGGCCACCTCCAGGCCCGCCCCGGTGAGGTCCAGGCGCCGGTTGGGCGTCGTCAGGTGCAGCGACGGCGGCACCTGGCGGTGCTCGGCGACCAGTACCGCCTTGATGAGCCCGGCGATCCCGGCGGCCGCCTCCAAGTGACCGATGTTCGTCTTCACCGACCCCACCAGGCACGGCTCCTGCGCGGCCCGTCCCCGCCCGTACACGGCGGCCAGCGCCTCCCACTCGACGGGGTCGCCCAGCGCCGTGCCCGTGCCGTGCGCCTCGACGTAGCCGACCGCGGACGCCGCGAGCCCCGACCGCTCCAGGGCCCGCGCCAGCACCGCGCGCTGGGCCGAACCCTTCGGAGCCGTCAGGCCGTTGCTGCGCCCGCCGTGCCCCACCGCCGAGCCGCGGATGACCGCGTGGACGCGGTCGCCGTCGGCCAGGGCCGCGGACAGCGGCTTGAGGTACACCAGGCCGACGCCCTCGCCGCGCACGTAGCCGTCGGCCGCGTCGTCGAACGTCCGGCAGCGCCCGTCCGCGGACAGCATGCCGCCCTGCGCGAACGCCACCGACAGGCCGGGCGTGATCAGCAGGTTCACCCCGCCGGCCAGGGCCGTGCGGCACTCGCCGGCGCGCAGGCTCTGGCAGGCCATGTGCACGGCGGCCAGCGACGACGAGCAGGCCGTGTCCACGGCGAGGCTCGGCCCGGCCAGGTCGAAGTGGTACGAGAGCCGGTTCGCCGCCACCGACTGGGCGTTGCCGGTCGCCGAGTAGACGTCCACGGCGCCCGGGTGGGGCATCTGCAGGTCGGCGTAATCGTGGCTGCTGATGCCCACGAAGACGCCGGTCTCGCTGCCGGCCAGGCGCGCCGGCGTGACGTGGGCGTCCTCGAAGGTCTGCCACGCCACCTCCAGCAGCAGCCGCTGCTGCGGGTCCATGCGCTCGGCCTCGCGCGCCGAGATGCCGAAGAACCGGGCGTCGAAGGCGTCGACGCGGTCCAGGAAGCCGCCGTGGCGGGGCGCTTCGACGAGCGCGGGGTCCCAGCGGTCGCGCGGCACCTCGCCGACGGCGTCGCGGCCGTCCAGCAGGAGCCGCCAGTAGCTGTCCACGTCGGGGGCGCCCGGGAAGCGGCAGCCCATGCCGACGACGGCGATCGGTTCGCCGGTCGCCCGAGTGGTGGGGGAGGCCGCGGGCAGGCGCCGGTCCGCGGCGCCGAGGCGGGCCGCCACCGCGCGGACGGACGGGTGCTCGAAGACCAGGCCCGCGGGCATCTCCCGGCCCAGCCAGGCGCCCAGTTCGCCGGCTACGGCCACGGCTTGCCTGGAGTCCAGCCCGAGGGAGGCGAAGGGCAGGTCCCGGTCGATCGCGGAGGCCCGCAGCCCGAGCCGCTCCGCGATCCTGCCGGCCAGCCAGGCTTCGACGGCGGCGGCGGGAACGGTGCGGGGCGCGCCGGCCCCGTTCACGGCGCCCTTGCCGTGCTCATCCGCGGCCCCGTCCGCCGCGTACGGCTTCGCGGCACCGCGCTCGCCGGCGTCTTCCCCGGCCAGCAGTTCGATCAGCGTTCCCACCTGCGGGCGCACCAGCAGTTCGCCGACCGGCAGCCGTACGCCGAACTCCCGCTCCAGTGCGGCCACCGCGTCCAGGAGGCCCGCGTAGTCCAGGCCGAGTCCGGCGAAGGCGCGGTCCGCGATCTCGTCCGCGCCGGTCGCCCGGCGCAGCACGCGGGTGACCGCTTCCACGGCCTGCTCGCGGCCCGGGCGGGTGCCGGGCACAGCGCAGGGCCCGGCGTCGTCGCGGACCACGCTGGCCGCCACCACCGACAGCTCCAGGCCCGTCAGGGCCGCCCGGCACGCCTGCCGCTGGATCTTCCCGCTGGTCGTCTTCGGCACCGTCGACCGCTTGAGGAGGACGACGGTGTGCGGGGCGGCCTGGTGCTCCTCGGCGATCGCGGTGCGCAGGGCGGCCAGCGCCGCCGCCGGGTCACCGCTGCCGAACTCGTAGGCCAGGGCGAGCTGTTCACCCTGTTCCGTGGGGATGCCGAACGCGGCGCCGCTGCCCGGGCGGACGGCAGCCGTCGCCTTCTCCGCGGTGAGTTCGATGTCGTGCGGGTAGTGGTTGCGGCCCTGCACGATGACGACATCCTTGGTGCGGCCGACCACGTAGAGCTGGCCGTCGCGCAGGAAGCCCAGGTCGCCGGTGCGCAGGTACGGCGTGGGGCCCTCGCCCGCGATGTGCGCGCCGAACACCTCGGCGGTGGCCTCCGGGCGGCCCCAGTAGCCGCCGGCGACGTTCGGCCCCGCGACCCAGATCTCGCCGACGCGCCCGTCCTCCGCGCGCCCGCGGCTGCCGGCGTCGACGACGGCGACCTCGACGTCGGGGACGGGGGTGCCGCAGCCGACGACCCGGGTCACCCGCCGCGTGCCGTCCGCGGCGGGCCGCGCCTCGCCGCTCGCGAGGGCCTCGGCGTCGAACGAACCGAGAACGGGCGGCTGAGCGGCCTCGATGCCGGTCACCATCAGGGTGCCCTCGGCCAGCCCGTAGCAGGGCAGCAGGGCCCGGCGGTCGAAGCCGCAGGGGGCGAAGCGGGCGGCGAAGCGCTCCAGGGTCTCCGCCCGCACGGGCTCGGCACCGTTGAGGGCGAGCCGCCAGTGCCGCAGGTCGAGCGCGTCGCGCTGCTCGTCGGTGATGCGGCGCAGGCACTGCTCGAAGCCGAAGTTGGGCGCGACGCTGGTCGACGCCCGGGTCCGCGAGAGCGTGTCGAGCCACAGCAGCGGGCGCCGGACGAAGGTCGCGGGTGCCATCAGGTGGGCGGGGAACCCGCCGTAGAGCGGGGTGAGGATGCCGCCGATCAGCCCCATGTCGTGGTACGGCGGCAGCCAGGAGACCATGCCCGAGTCCTCGTCGTGCTCCAGGCGCAGGTGGATGGAGCGCAGGTTGCGCACGAGGTTGGCGTTGGTGACCATGACGCCCTTGGGGTCGGCGGTCGACCCCGAGGTGTACTGCAGGAAGGCGAGCGCGCCTGCGGCCGTGCCGGGCTCGCGCCACGCGCCGGCGTCCGCGGGGCCGAGGTCGTCCGCGGTCAGCCACGTCAGCCCGGCCAGGCCGAGCGCCTCGATCTCGGCGGGCTTGGCGCGGGCCGCGTCGCGGACGTCGGCGGTGGTGTAGGCGTGCGTGGCCCCGGAGTCCCGCGCGATGGCCGCGAGCCGCGGCATCGTCTGGCCGAAGCGCGCGCTGTCCGGCGGGTAGGCGGGCACGGCGACCGCCCCCGCGTACAGGCAGCCGAAGAAGGCCGCGATGTAGTCCAGCCCCGGCGGGTGAAGCAGCAGTACGGGCTTGCCGCGCAGGTCCTCGCGCAGCAGCCGCCCGGCGACGGTGCGGGCGCGCAGGTCCAGCTCCCCGTAGCGCAACGACTCGCTCGCGTCGTCGGTACCGGGGAGGAAGCGGTAGGCGAGCGCGTCCGGCGTCCGCTCCGCGCGGTGCCGCAGCAGCGCGGCCACGGTCTCCGGTTCGCCGCCCGGCCAGGGCTTCCCGATCGGTCCTCGGCTCAAGATGGTCTCCGTCATGTGCTGGCAGTGCCGGCGGGCTCTGCGGTGGGCTGCGCCGCCTCGCGGTCAAGGCGCCGGTAGTCGGTCTTGCCGTTCGCGTTGTGCGGGAGCCGGTCCAGGCAGGTGGCCGTGTGCGGCAGCATGTAGCGCGGCAGGACGCGGGCGCAGTGCTGCTTGAGCTGCACCAGGCCGGGCCGGGCGGCGCCGGGACGCAGCGTGTAGTAGAGGGCGATGCGGCCGGCGGAGCCCTCCTGCGCGTCCGCCTTGACCACGACCGCGGCCTCGGCGAGGGCGGGGTGGGTGAGCGCCGCGGCCTCGATCTCGCCGAGTTCGACGCGGTAGCCGTTGAGCTTGACCATGCGGTCCTTGCGGCCGCGGTAGACGAGCAGCCCGTCCTCGTAGGCGACGAGGTCGCCGGTGGGGTGGCGGCCCTCGCAGTGGAAGGCGGCGGCGGGCTCGTCGGGGCGCCGCCAGTAGCCCGGGGTCACGCAGTCGCCCTCGACGACGAGTTCGCCGATCGCCCCGGGCACGTCGACGGGCCGGCCGTCCACGACGACGCTCACGCGCGCGCCCGTGATCGGCGTGCCGATGGGCACCGGCGTGTCGCGCAGCAGGTCCTCGGGGCGCACCCGGTGGTAGGTGCAGACGTTGGTCTCGGTGGGCCCGTAGAGGTTGTACAGGGCCGCCTCCGCAGGCAGCCGGCCGGCGAGGGCGCGCAGCTGCGGGACGGGGAAGACCTCGCCGGCGAAGAGCACGTAGCGCAGGCTCGCGGTGACATCGGGGGTGAGCGCGCCCGACGCGGTCAGGAGGTGCAGCACGGACGGCACCGAGTACCAGACGGTGACCCCGTGCTCGCGGATGCCCGCGGCCAGAGCGGTGACGTCGCGGGCGGCCGCGTCGGGCACGATCCACACCGCGGCGCCGGCGGACAGCGCGACGAACAGGTCGAAGGTGCTGAGGTCGAAGTTGAACGACGCGTGGTTGGCGAAGACGTCGGCGGGCCCCACATCGAGCTCGGAGCGTGCCCAGCCGACGAAGTTGGCCAGGTTGCGGTGGGAGATCCGCACGCCCTTGGGCACGCCGGTCGAGCCCGAGGTGTAGAGGATCGCGGCCAGGTCGGAGGGGTGCAGCGCGGGCAGGATCGTCACCCGCCCGGCCCGGACCCGCCCGAAGGCGTCCCAGGAGTGGACGGGCACGCCGCGGACGTCCTCCGCCGGCGCCTCGCCGGTGGTGACGATCGCCTCCAGGGAGGCGGGCAGCGCACGGCCCGCGAGCTGCCGCAGCCGCCGGGGGTCGGTGAAGAGCACGACCGGCTCGGCGTCCCCGAGGATGGTCTCCACCCGGCCCGCCGGCTGCCCGCCGTCCAGGGGGACGTACGCGCAGCCCGCCTGCAGCGCGGCGACGATCGCCTCGGCGTAGCGCGGCTGCTTGTCCGTCCAGACGGCCACCCGGTCGCCGGCCCGGACCCCGAGGTCGAGGAGGCGGCAGGTGAGGGCGTCGACGGCGGCGGTGAACTCGCCGTAGGTGAGGGGGTGTTCGCCGGTGATGGCGGGCCGTTCGGCCTGCCCGGCGGGGAAGTCCCGCCGCAGCTGGACCACGCCGGCGCCGAAGGCTCCCGTGGTGGTGTGCTGGGTGGTGTGCATGGTGGTGTGCACTTCCTCGCTCACTCGGATCGCGGCAGGACGCCGGTCTCCGTCGCTGACTCGATGAAGATCCCGGTCGCGAGCTCCAGGTCCTGCGGCGTGTGCTCGCAGGTGACGCTGACCCGCAGACGGGCGTCGCCGAGCGGCACGCCCGGGTAGACCACGGTCTGGCAGAACAGGCCGCGCGCCCGCACGGCGCGGCCCATCTCCATGGCCTTGCGCTCGTCCCCGATGACGAGGGGAAGGATCGCGCTCTCGGTGCGCTCCAGGTCGAACCCGGCCTTGCGGAGCCCGTCCCGGAGCGTGGTGATGTTGGCCCACAGCCGCTTGAGGCGCTCCGGCTCGGACTCGATGACGTCGAGCGAGGCGATCAGCCCGGCCGCGACCCCGGCGGGGATGTTGGCGGCGAAGACGTACGAGTTCGAGTAGTAGCGCAGGTACTCGATCACCTCCTCCTCGCCGGTGACGAAGCCGCCCATGCCGGCGAGGGCCTTGCTCATGGTGCCGAGTTCGAGGTCGACCTCGCCCTTGAGGCCGAAGTGCTCGGCCGTGCCGGAGCCGCGCGCGCCGAGGACGCCGGTCGCGTGCGCGTCGTCGATCAGCACGCGGGCGCCGTACATCTTGGCCAGCCGCACGATCTCCGGCAGGTCGCAGACGTCGCCGTGCATGCTGAACACGCCGTCGGCGACGATCAGCGTGCCGCCGCCCGTGCCCTGCTCCGCGCCCCGGCGCAGCACCTGCTCCAGGTCGCGCATGTCGTTGTGCCGGTAGATCCGGCGCAGGCCGCCCGACAGGCGGCCGCCGTCGGTGATGCTCATGTGGTTGAGCTTGTCGACGACGAGCGTGTCGCAGCTCTTGACCAGGCCCGAGATGGCGCCGAGGTTCGCCGCGTAGCCGCCGGGGTAGACGATCGCGGCCGGGCGCTGCTTGAAGGCGGCGAGCCGCCGCTCCAGCTCCTTGTGCAGCATGTTGGTGCCGCCGATGAAGCGGGAGCCGGTGTGCGTGGCGCCGTAGGTGCGGGTCGCGTCGCACACCGCGTCGATGACACGCGGGTGGTTGGCGAGGCCCAGGTAGTTGTTCGAGGCGAACATGAGGAACTCGCGCTCGCGGCCGGTCTGCTCGTCGTAGATGACGGCGCGGTTCTCGCAGCGGGAGACCAGCGGCATGCCGTACCAGTACAGCCGCTCCTGCTCGCGCCTGCGCCGGTACGCCCCGAAGCTGCGGGCCTTGGCGAAGAGGTCGGGGTCGCGCTGCTCGGTGAAGTCCTTCATCGAGCGGTCGTCCCAGGCGACGTCGCCGGCCGCCGCGGGCGCGCCCGCAACCGGCGTGCGCAGGGCGGCGAGCCCGGCGGCCAGACCGCGCAGGGTCGTCGCGGTGACGGTGCCGACCGCGGTCTCCGGCAGGCCCAGCTCCTGGGCTGCCTCGGCGACCAGCGAGGTGAGGATGACGGAGTCGATGCCGAGCTCGCTCTCCAGGTCCGCGTCGAGCGCCAGCCGGCTGCGCTCGTACTGCGTCTGGCGCACCGCCGCGGCGATCACCGCCTCCAGGACGGGGCCGGGCACCTCCGCCGCCGGGGCCGCGGGCCCGGCCGTCACGGGCGGCAGGCCCAGCGCCTCCTGCACGCGGGCGACGAGCTCGCGGATCGTGGTGACGTCGCCGGGCAGCCGCTCGGCGAGGCCGAACTGCTCGCCGACCGAGACCAGGACCGATTCCAGGATCACCGAGTCGATGCCCAGGTCGCCCTCGAAGTGGCTGTCGGGCAGCAGATGGGCCTCGTCGTAGAGGGTCCGCTCCGCGATGATCTCCACGACCTTCCGGTGGATGCGCACGGTGTCCTGCGGGCCGTCCATGAGGTGGGTCATGCCGGGGCCGTCCCTTCGCCTGTCTGCAGCCGGCCGACCAGGGCCGAGATCGCGTTGACGGAACGGAAGTTCGCCGGGGAGATCTGCCGCAGCGGGACGGTGACGCGGAACTCCTGCTGCAGGAAGTGGACCAGGTCGAACACGCCCGCCGAGTCGATGATGTTCAGCTCGTCGATCGGGGTGTCCGGCTCCAGCCCGCCGGCGTCGCCGTCCATCCACACCTCGACGATGTAGTCGGTGATCAGTTTCTGAGGGGTCATGGCTTTCCTTGCCGTCAGTCGCGGTCGAGGGCGGGCCAGGTGAGCGCCGTCGCCCCCCAGGTCAGGCCGCCGCCGAAGGCGGTCAGCAGCAGCCGGGCCCCGGGCCGCAGCAGACCGCCCGCGTGGGCGTGGTCCAGGGCCAGGGGGATGGAGGCCGCGGCCGTGTTGCCGACCTCGGCGATGTTCCCGGCGCAGCGCTCTCGGGGAACGCCCAGCTCGTCGGCGAGGCGGGCGGTGATCCTGTGGTTGGCCTGGTGGCTGACGAGGTGGTCGACGTCCTCGGTCCGCCACCCGGCGCGGGCGAGCACGGTGCGCGCCGATGCGCTCATGCGCTGCACGGCGAGCCGGAAGACCTGCTTGCCCTGCATCCGGAAGTAGTGGTCGGCCGGGTCCGGGGCGTGCGGGCGCCGCTCGGAGCCGCCGGCCGGGACCGTGATCAGCTCCAGGCCCTCGCCCTCGCTGCCCAGGTCGAACGGGCCGATCGCGCCGGCCTCGCCCTCCGTGCCGGGCCGCAGCACCAGCGCCCCGGCCCCGTCCCCGAAGATCACCGCGGTGGAGCGGTCGGCCGGGTCGAGGATCCGGGAGAACGTCTCCGCCCCGATGACCAGGGCCCCTTCGGACGCGCCGTACGCGATGAGCCCCGCCGCCGTCGCCAGGGCGTAGACGAAGCCGGAGCACACCGCGGCGACGTCGTACGCCGCGACGTGACCGAGGCCCAGCTTGGCCGCCACGGTGGGCGCGGTCGCCGGGCACGGCCGGTCCGGCGTGGTCGTGGCCACGACGACCGTGTCGACGGGGCGGCCGCCCGCGGACTTCAGCGCCTTCGCGCCGGCGCCCGCCGCCAGGTCGGAGGTGGCCATCGAGTCCGGGGCGAAGTAGCGCTGCCGGATGCCCGTACGGGAGCGGATCCATTCGTCGGAGGTGTCGAGGGCGGCCACCAGCTCCGCGTTGCTCACGGGCACCGGCGGCAGCGCGCTGCCCACGCCGGCCACCACGGCCGCCGGCGTCACCGGGCACCGCCGGAGGCCCGGCACCACCCGTGCCCGGCGTGCCGCGGGTTCCCTGTCTTCCGTGCGATCCCCGTCTCCGGGAAAGGTGTGCGAACCACGAGAGCGCTCCTCCACTGCGGACGGCTCCGGCGTGCCGAGTCTGCTCACCCGGGCTGACCGGGCGCTGACGGATGGCTGACCCGCGGCGGGGTCAGGCATCCGTCAGTCCGCCGTCAGCGCGGCCGTCCAGACTGACCGGCACACCGCGCCGGACGGCGTGCACGCACACGAAAGGCGGACGCACCATGAGCCCTGTCTACGACAAGCTGGTGGACCTGCTGGTCGACCGCTTCGCTGTGGACCGCGCCACCATCGGTCCGGACGTGACCTTCGAGGAACTGGAGATGGACTCCCTGTTCCTGGTGGAGCTCCTCCTCGTCATCGAGTCCGAGTTCCAGGTGAAGATCGGCGAGGAGGCCGCCGCGCCGACCGACACCATCGCCACCGTGGTGAAGGTGATCACGGACGAGATCGCGGCCACGGCGCCGTGAGCGCCGCGACAGCCGCGGGCGCGGTGGGCGCGGCGGCGGCCGTCCGTCCCGTGGCCCCCGTCGCCGTCACCGGCCTCGGCCTGGTCACCGCGGCCGGCATCGGCACCGAGGCGACCTGGGACGGTGTATGCGCCGGTATCTCCGCGGCGGCCCGCAACCCCGCCCTGGACGGCCTCCCGGTCGACATCTCCTGCACCGTCCCCGGCCTGGACCCCGCCCGGCACGTCGGCCGCCGCAGCGTCCTCATGCACGACCGCTTCACCCAGCTGGCGATCGTCGCCGCCCGCGAGGCCGTCGCCGACGCCGGGCTCGACCCGCGGCGCTGGGACGGCGCGCGCGTCGGCGTCGTCGTGGGCTGCGGGCTCGGCGGCGTGAGCACCTGGGAGGAGCAGCACCGCCGGATGCTGGAGCACGGGCCCGGCAAGGTCTCCGCGCTCCTCGTCCCGATGCTGGTGCCCAACATGGCCGCCGGCAACCTCGCCATCGACCTCGGCGCGACCGGCCCCAACTTCGTCACCGCCACGGCCTGTTCCTCCGGGGCCACCGCCCTCGGCACCGCCGCGCAGCTGCTCCGCGAGGACGCCTGCGACATCGTCGTCGCCGGCGGCGCGGAGGCGGGCGTCAGCCCGCTCATGGTCACCGGCTTCGCGCAGATGGGGGCGCTCTCGCGCAGGCTGGACGACCCCGCCGCGGCCTCCCGGCCCTTCGACGCCGGCCGCGACGGCTTCGTCATCGGCGAGGGCAGCGGCATCCTCGTCCTGGAGCGGGAGGCCGACGCCCGCGCCCGCGGCGCCCGCGTCCGCTCGCTCCTCGCGGGCTACGGGGCCTCCGCCGACGCCCACCACCTCACCGCGCCCGAGCCCGAGGGCCGGGCGGTCCTCGCGGCCGTCCGCGCCGCGCTCGGGCAGGCGGGCGCGGCGCCCGGCGACATCGGCCACGTCAACGCCCACGGCACCTCGACCCGCCTCAACGACGCCGTCGAGGCCGCGACGCTGCGGCGGGCCCTCGGCGACGGCGCGGCGGTCACCTCCGCCAAGGGCGTCCTCGGGCACACGCTCGGCGCGGCGGGCGCGATCGAGGCCGCGCTGACCGTGCTCGCCGTCGAGCGGTCGCTCGTCCCGCCCACGGCCAACCTCGAACGGCTGGACCCGGACATCGACCTGGACGTCGTCGCCGGCGACCCGCGCAAGGTGCCCCTCGATGCGGCCTTGTCCACGTCATTCGGCTTCGGCGGCCAGAACGCGGCGCTGGTCTTCCGGGCGGCGTAGGCCTCCGGCGGTTCGCGGAAGACGTGCCGGCGCGGTTGGCCGCGATTCCGCCGGACCCTCGCCGCGGTGGTGCCTCGCCGTGGCGGCGGAGGGTTGCGCTGCCGCGGCAGGCGGCTTCTTTCCGCCGCGGGATTACCGTCACTGACACGGAAAGCAGGTGCGTCCATGACGCTGACCGTCCCGGAGGACGACCTCCGGGAACTCGAACGGCAGGTTCAGCACGCGCTCGCCGCAGGCGACCCCCGCGGGCTGACCGTCCTCGGCTACGGCGAGGTCACCCTCGTCCTCGCCCTGGAGACCGAGCGCGGCGCCTTCGCCTGCAAGCGGCTCCCCGTCTTCGGCGGCCGCGAGCGCTTCGAGGCGTACGGGCGCACCCTCGCCCGCTACACCGACCGCCTCTCCGCGGCCGGCGTGCACGTCGCCGGGACCAGCCTGTGGCACACCGCGCTGCCCGGCGGGAGGATCGCCGGTTACTGCGTCCAGGAGGCCCTGCCCGCCAAGCGGCTCGTCTCCCGCCTCCTGCACACCGAGGGCCCCGGCTGGGCCGAGGACTTCTTCGCCCGCTTCCTCGGCACCGTGCACCGCGCCGTCTCCCCGGCCCTCGGCCTGGACGCCCAGGCCTCCAACTGGATCGACCTCGACGGCGACCTCGTCTACCTCGACGTCACCTCGCCCCTCATGCGCGACGACCGCGGGCGCGAACTCCTCGACGTGCGGCTGTTCTTCACGTCCCTGCCGTGGATCCTGCGCGACGCCGTCCGCATCGCCACGGCCAGGTCCATCTTCGACAAGTTCTACACGCCGCGCGGCGTCGTCCTCGACTTCCTCGGCAACCTCCACAAGGAGCGGCTCGGCGCCCTCGTACCCGGCTTCCTCGCGCAGGCCAACGCCCGCATCACACCGGCCCTCACCGCCGAGGAGGTCGCCAAGTACTACAAGGGCGACGCCGCGATGTGGGAGCTCATCCAGCGGCTGCGCAGGGCCGACCGCGTCTGGCACCTGAAGGTCCGCCGCCGCCCCTACCCCTTCCTGCTGCCGCCCGATGTCGACCGCTGACGCCCTCCTCCCGGCCCCGCCGCGCCCCCGCCCCGGCCGGCTCGCCGGAGA